>JAEEVB010000051.1 GCA_016287065.1 Muribaculaceae bacterium | reverse complement strand
TGAAGGCGCTGTCGCTGTGGAAAAGCGACTGGTCACTTGTGTTCATTGTGGCCCAAATATAGAGGTTATTGGGGAGTAACAACACATCGCCATCAAGCACTTTGCCCACCACATCATCATCGCTCTCATATAGGGCGTTGATGGCTACGGCGTTATTGATGGTCAAGCCGCTTAACAATTTCTTCAGTTGCTTTCTCAAGTCGGTATCGGCTTTAATGGGATATTCTGAAAAGCCGTTATCATTGCGGTCGAGCAACTGGAACAGGTCGCCAAAAATCTGGGCGCAGTTGCCTCGGTTGATTTCCTCAATAACGAGGAACTGTTTTTTGGGCTCTGCTTCTCCCGCATTGGCCAACTTTTTCCACGCTTCAACATAAGCCTGCAAAAAAGCCTGACTTACGAACTCATAAACAATGCGTTCTTCCTTCAACTCATTGCCATTATCGTCTTTAACTTTAATGGCTTTACCACCGAATGTAGAAATGACTGGAACTTCTTTTGTAGTCGGTTTATAACTACCAACAAAAGTGGAATAATCGCTATCAGGATGGAATGTAGTGCGAATTACATCTTCACCTTTCGTCTGCACTTTGATGGCATGCGACTTGCCAGTGCCGGGAGCACCATAGTAAATAATCTGTTTGGAGTCTATCTGTGAGGCTATACTTCCATGTGTTAAAGTTTGTTCATTAATAAACAGTAAATCTGACATCATTTTTAATGTTGATGCATAGCCGTATTCAAATCTGTCAATACTTGATTTTCCTGTCAACTCTTTTCTTGCATCAACAGCTGATGCATCTGGGTTATTTCTAAAAAAACTCACAAATTCTTCAAGTAATGGCTTTGATATGGTACGCAAACCAGATGAATTTCCACACAATGATTTAACCAAATAACAAAGCTTATCTTTGTCAACAATCGTAATTTTGCTATTCCCAGAGGTATAGACCTGACCTACTTCTAATTCCATAATACAATGATTAATTCTAAAAATGAAAAATCTGCCAAACAAAATATATTTCTTATGCAATCACAAATTTACAGTATTTTTTAATAAAATGAATAATAAATGACAGATTATTTAGTAAACACTTTTTTCAATTATTTTAAATATCCTAGTATTTTTGCGATTTGGAGAACTGGCCAAACTTCTCATTGATGTTCATATTGGTTAGTTTTTTCATGGCGTAAAATTACAGTTTCGTAGACCATTGTACAACGGACAATTGTCTACATATTGAAAATTTCAGCAAGCAATTAGCCACTAGCTGCCATGGCTCAGGACATCGTTGACACTTTTGTATCAGGAGTTCGTTGACACTTTTGTTCAAAAAGCCGCTGAGTAAATGACAGATTTTTGTTTAACATTTAAATTTTCGCATATGAGTCCTTGAATAATCAAGGCATCAACCAAGAGCGTTCTTTGACATATTTTGTACATTGTCCGCCATAACGCTAAATATTTTGTTTACTTATGGCAAACGAGGAGACATTAAGGCTTGAGGCCGCCGATATGCATGCGCATGGCATCAAAGTCGCTGAGATCGCGCGCAGATTAGGTCGCTCACGTCAGTGGGTTCACAAGTGGATAAACCGCCAACGTGATTGTGCTGACGGATGGGAGCGGTCCCTGTCAAATGCCCCGCACAGCAAAGCGAACAAGACCAGTGAGGAGCTCGAAGCACAGGTCGTTTCATCCCGCATCAGACTTGACGCGTCACCGCATATGGAGTCTGGCGCATTCGCGATTTGGCACGACCTTAGCGCGAGGGGCATAGAACCGCCATCGGTGGCGACCATCAATCGGATTCTCAAGAGAAGAGGGCTGACCAAGAAGAAAGTCCCATATCAAAAGAGCGGCATCGACTACCCCGAGCCGCCTCTGAACATGCAAATCATGGACCTGGTCGGGCCAAGATATATCCGTGGCGGCCAACGGTATTTCCTGCTGACAATCATCAGCAATGATACGCGCCATGCCGGTGTCTATCCGATCTTGAGCAAAAGTGGGACTGACATAACCAAAAGTGTCGTAGCCTTTTGGAAGAGTTACACTGTTCCCGACTTCTTGCAGATGGACAACGAACTGTCTTTCAAAGGCAGCAACCGACATCCCAGGGGACTTGGCATGTTGCTCAGGACGATTCTCTCATTGAATGTGACTCCCATCTTCATACCCGTCAGCGAGCCATGGAGAAACGGGGTCATCGAGAGATTCAACCAAAAAGTGGAGCGCACATTGCTGACCCAAGAGCACAGAAACTTTGATGAGTTGCAACGGCATTCGGTTGAATTTATGAATATACATAACCGACTGCACCACTACTCCACGATGGGCCATAAGACACCTTTGCAACTCGATCAGGAACTTGACGTGCCGATGGTGCGTCTCGGTGCCGACTATCATGTTGATGAACGCCCGGAATTGGATTCCTGCAACCTCAACGAAATTCGCTTTATCAGGCTGGTTCGAAGCGACCTCAATATTAGTGTGCTGAACACAGATATAGCCGTCATTCCTGAGCTGATGCATACATACATTGAGGCCGTTTTGCTAATTAACGGGCATTGCTTGCTAATCAAACAAGATGGCACCACCAAACAAAGCATTGAGTTTATAATGCCTCTAAAATAATGTACAAAATGTCAACGAACTCGTGATACATGCACCGCTTTAGCGGTGCGACCCCCTAGGGGGTCCAGAACTTTATTTCATACAGCTCTAAGGATTATGTTTACACCCCTTCTAAGGAATGAAAAAGTGTCAACGAACTCCTGAGCTACGATAGCTAGTTGCTAGCTGCTACAGGCTAGACGCCGAGGATGATGTTGATCAGGGCGGTCACATCGCTCACATTCACGCGGCCGTCGCCATTAATGTCGGCCCGTTCGGGGTCCTTGGGAGTGAAGTCCAGAATCATGTTGATTAAGGCACTCACATCGCTCACATTTATCTTGCCATCGCCGTTCACATCACCCAGGATGGGAATCTCTACCCACT
Organism: Muribaculaceae bacterium; assembly: GCA_016287065.1. GTDB lineage: Bacteria > Bacteroidota > Bacteroidia > Bacteroidales > Muribaculaceae > Sodaliphilus. The sequence goes on along the minus strand of JAEEVB010000051.1, from coordinate 9,481 downwards.
GGTCGTTCACACGCCACAAGGGTTTCCAGCGCTTGCTGCGTGCCATCTTCACATGCTCTTGAGTGACGGTGTTGCCCTCGTCTGAAGCATCGGTGGCATAAATATATAATTCTCCCAAGTCTTCAGATGTGGGTATTGTGCGCAAGCTGTTGATGAAAGCGGTCATATTAGAATTGTTGATGAGATTACTGGAAAGACCAACATGGTTAATCGCTGTGCAGTTTTGCAGCGATAGCGATGTCAGTTGGTTGCCGCCTGCCGACAAGTAAGTGAGTTTAGTGTTGTTCGACAAATCAAGAGAAGTCAGCTTGTTAAAATAGCACGACAAAGAGGTTAGGTTTTTTAAAGTGCTGACATCGAGCGAGGTGAGATTATTGCCTTGGCAGTTGAGATTTTTGAGTGCCGTGCAATTAGACACATTGAGGCTGGTCAAAATATTCTGGTAACAATAAAGTTCGGTCAAGTAGGGGCAGTTGCTGACATCTAGGGTTTTGAGGTTATGGTCGTGGAAACGAATGGTCAGTTCTGTGAAACTGTTATTGCCACACAATATTTTCGCAATACTGCCATAGTTTGAAATCTCAAGTGAAGTGAGCTGATTGTAAGAACAATCCACTTCCTGCAAATAGTCATTTTCCGACAAGTCGAGCGAAGTGAGGCGGTTGTTGTTGCATTTCAGCGTCCTCAGATTTGTAAAGTACTCAATGCCCTTCAGGCTGTAAAGGTCTTTAGAGTAAAGGTCGTTGAAATATAATCGCGCGTCAACATCGCTTTGCATAAGGTAGCCTTTGCTGTAGCCGGCGGTGTTCACCAGATAGTTGCGGAATTTGGGGTCGGGGAAGTAGGTGGAGTTGATAATGGCCAGATAATCGTCGCTGATGTAGACTTCCTTGGCGGCTGTGCCTGTGTTGGTCACAATTGTGCCATTGCTCTTATATCCGCCATAAGGAGTGAGGATGGCCACACGGCCTGCAAGGGATATCGTGCAATTATAAATGCCTTGATAATTGTCGCTATTGTTGTTGATGTGAATGTCACAGCCCTCATTGAAGTTGACCGTGTGGTTCATCAGCGCATAGCCACCATAGTTGATGATAGTGATATGGGGTTTGTGGTCATACTGGTTATTGCCTTTCATAAAATTGAAATTGATTACGGCCGACTGATCGCCACCAATGGTAGATTTGGTGCTCGATGTGTTGGTAATGTACATTTTAGAAGGACTATTGTAGTATTCCGTGAAAAACTGCAGGTTAATACCCGAGGCGTTGATGGCGCTTTTGTCGTTTCTGGTTGTTGTGAGATAATGGGTGCCAAAGAGCACATTGATTCTGGTGTTTCTCTGCAACATCATTGCCTCGGCCTCACAATTGATGTTGGTTTGGCCCATCAAAGTAATTGTCAGATTGTCGCATTTGCGGTTGTGAACGCCATAACTGCCACTGCCGGTGCGCTTAATGGTGATGTTGTAGAGCTCCAATTCGTTGTCGCGTTCATTATATTTTACATAGCCTTCACTGCAGCCAGTAGTGATGCTGATGTTGCCGCCAGTCACATTGTTGCAGTTGCTGCTGGTGACTTCAATGCCGCCCACATTAATCTCATATTTAGTGGCTGCCACGGCTGCCATGCCGCATGTAGCAATGGCCAAAAACAAAGTTAGTAGTAATTTTTTCATAATTGCTAAATCATTTGAGGTTAACAAATATCAATAAACAAACACTTTTTAGTGGTAATTTATTAGAAAAATGTTAAGCATTTGCAAATATAATAAGGATCTTGTTAAAAAACAAAAAAAAGAAGAAAAATGTGCTATAAACAAAAAAAATTAAACCTCAATAGCAAAAAATCATCTAAGAGTTGTGTATATTTGTAACATCTTGAACCATTAAAACCGCTTCTTATGAAAAAGATAACACTCATGCTTGCCATCATCGCCACCGCACTCATGGCGCAAGGACAAATCAAGCACATCAAACCCAGCCACATCTACAAGATGCCTGCCAACACCAGCAAGAGCATAGATGCGCTCATCGACGAGAATGTAATCTACGAAGACCTTTACAGCGGCAAGTGCAGCTGGTACTGTGGCGGGGTAATCGACACCGTGCTGGCATCGAGCAGCCTCGCCCCATCCAAGAAATTTGACTACAAGGGAGCCAACGCCCACGACTTCGACCACGAGAGCGTGTGGGCCGAGGGCGCACCCGGTCAAGGCATAGGCGAATACCTCGTCTACTACTTCCCTGGCTCCTGCCCTCGAGTCACCACAGTGAAAGTGCTCAACGGCCATGTGAAGAACCCAAAGCTGTGGAAAGAGAATTCACGCGTGAAGCAGCTCAAGGTGTACTACAACGATGTGCCCATCGCCATTCTCGACCTGCAGGACAGCCGCACGCTGCAATGCTTTGAAGTGGGCACGCTGGGCTACCACGACTCCAATGCTGCACAGTGGACGCTCAAGTTCGAGATCATGGATGTGTACCCGGGCACTAAATACCAGGACACCGTCATCTCTGAACTCTACTTCGACGGCATCGATGTCCACTAAGGCGAGAAAATTACAAGTTTTAACCCAATTCGGCTTAATGACCGATTTGGGTTTATTGTGACTGAAGCACGCTGAAGGCGGCTTCGAGCATGGTATCACGGCCGGCATCACTGTCGGCTTTGTTCATGTCGACCTTCACATCGGGTGCCACGCCAAACTCGGTGAGGTTGCCCTGTGCATCGGCAATCACTGCAGCCGAGAAGCGCACCGTCCAGCCGTTGGGCAACTCGCTGGTGAAGGGCAGGCCACAGCCGCCCCCCGTCACATCGCCCACCACCGTCACCTGTGGCAAGTGTTTCATGATGGAAACGAAATTGTTCGTAGCACTGAACGAGCCACGGTTGGCGAGCACCACTACGGGCTTGGTGTAGTGGATGTGCCCCTCAGTGGGATTAAAGTAGTAGTCATAAGGCTCCGAGAAATCGTCATGTCCCGGACCCTTCTTGTGCTTAATCGAGCCCACATGCGTCTTCTCGGTGATGAAGCGCGACACCAGCGTCTCCACATTCAGGAGATAGCCGCCACCATTGCTGCGCACGTCTATTACCAGGCCGTCGCTCGTGGCCAGATAGCCCAGAATGGCATCGAGGTTCCCCTCGCCTATTCCGTTAGAGAAACTGCCATAGTACATGTAGCCGATGTTGTTGCTCAATATCTGGTACTTGATGCCCGAGGTGCGCTTGTACTCGAAGTTGAGGTAGTGCTCGTCGATGAGCCGCTCGTCGTAGTTCTCGGGATACTGTTCCCATATCCAGTAACGCGACACATCGGTGGCCGAGATGAGGTTCACATGGCCGTCCTTGAGTTCCTTGAGCATCTCGCTGCACAGGTTGAAGAGTTCCTGACTTGTCATCTCCTTCTTCACCTTGGCACGATAGCGCTTGCCCACCTCGTTCCAATCAATATTCTTGTAGGAGAAAAAGGTGTAGTGCTCGTCCAGAGCCGTCCACAGGGCATCAAAGTTCTTGAAGGGGTCGTAATTCGACTCCACATCGTCGTTACACGCCACCAGCGGCAGACTCACGACCAACATCAACAGTATCTTATGGAGCAACTTCATCATGGTGTTCAACTTTTTTAGAAAAACTACTCAAACATGGCCGACATGACCCGCGCCTTATCGCTCAACTTGCGTGATGGCGAGAGATTCAGTATTTCACCGCCCAGACCGATGACCACCGCATGGGTCACAGTGCGAGTGTCGATATGGCTCACCCACGATTTCTCGATGCGGCAGCGATAGCCCACACGCAGAATGGTGCCGCCCAACCGCCAGTCGGCCGTGACCAGGTTGTTCATATCGAAACGGCTCCCCCACCATCCCAGATGTGCCAAGTGGCGGCGGTTGCCCACAAAAATCTCATAGTAGGCCTCGTCGTACTCGGGCGAGAAAAATGCGCCCAGTACCGGCAACGACAACTGATAGCGCAATGCCAGCGGATGCGAAAACAGCGAGGTGTTATACACCGCAGCAGCCTGCACGCCCACCGCAAAGTGGATGCGCGCCGACACCACATTGTTAGAGTTGTTGGCGTTATAGAGTATGCCGCCGCGGAAGTTCACCATGGGGCCCGCCATGAGTTGCAGCCGCCGGGCGGGCACATCGCGCCAGCGGCGCATGAGCGACCATCGTGCCTCGCCCATGAGCGAGTGCATCTCGTGGTTGCCCACCGGGTTCTCCACATAACTGTAGTCGGCACCCAGTTCCAGTTCACGCACCCATTTGTCGGGATTAAAGCCCGTGGCCTGGAAATGCTCGAAACCCAGCCCCAGGTTCAAGCCCGTGTAGGTGATGGGTGTGAGATAGGAATCAAGCAGCGATGCATGGCCTACCTCGCCCATCATGGTGTAGTGCACAGGCCGCACCACCTCGACCGAGTCTTGCGCCATGGCGGCAAAGTGCCCTGTGCAAGCGCATAGGAGCCAGGCGGTCAATATTTTCATCAAGTGTTTCAAGAGTTTCACGCGTTATGCATTAAAAAATTACATGTCATCGAACAGGCGCGTCTGGCCCGTGAGGCGATCACGCACTTCTTGCTGACTCATCTCGGCTTCGGCGGGTTTGCCGTCGGACTTGTCATCATCTGCAGGCTTGTCGTCGGCCGCGGGCTTTTCCTCCTCGGGTGCAGTTTCAGTGGGAGTTTCAATAGGAGCAGGAGTATTCTCTTCCTCGTCATCGACTGGTGCCACATCGGGCTGCTGGGGTTCTTCTTCGGGAACCTCGCGGGGTTCAATCTCGGTGACACTGTCGATCACATAGTTGGTCACGCGCTTGCCCTTTGCCTTGAACGACTTCACGGCAATGAACTCGTCGGCATCAATAATCAGGTTCTCGCGGAAAGCATCGCCCTCGCCAAACTTCACCTCAAAGCGGGGATACTTCTCGCTGGAGAGCAAGATGAGCTGCGAGTCGGGATTGCCGCCTATCATGCTCTGTTTCTTAGCATTGTCCTCGAGCGGACAGCGCTTGATGTAGTAATAACCCTGGTCGGCATCGTCGACAATGGCGGTCCACACCACCGAGGGGTCATACTTGCCAATGTATCGAATGCCCTCCTCATAGTGATTGGTTGCCTCACTGCTGGTAGTGTAGAAGTCGCCGTTTTGCATAATGACCAGCACACGGTCGTCGCCACCAAACTTGCCGAGCGACAGGCCATGGCCCTCATAGTTCAGGCGCAGAATATCGGGATCGAACCATATCTCGCGGTCGCCCAGCGTGCTCACACCATGCTCCTTGAGCGAAATGCGGTGAATCTCGTTCTTGGTCACAATATTGCCACGCGCCTGCTTGCCCTTGATGGCGAGTTCGGCCAAATCGACGTCGAATTGCAGCACCTTGAGCCTGAACTTGGGTTTGAGGGTGATGCGCAACACCTCGGCCTCGCCATTGGGATTGGCGGTGAACCACAGCACCTTGCTGCCAGGCTTGCCGGTGGTAAGGTCATATTCCTTGTCACGCGTGATACCCGTCACGGCAAAGCGCTTCATGTAGACCACCCCACCCTTGCCGTCCTGATACAGCACATTGTAGACAGTGCGGCTATCGTTGCGCTTGAATACATTGAGATACAGTATATTTTTCCCTACATACACCTTGTCGCTCACCTTGATGACCTTGTACTTGCCATCTTTGTAGAAGATGATGATGTCGTCGATATCGGAGCAGTTGCACACAAACTCGTCCTTCTTCAGCGCAGTGCCAATGAAGCCGTCGGCTCGGTTGATGTAGAGTTTCTCGTTGGCCTCGGCCACCTTCGATGCCACGATGGTATCGAAATCGCGAATGATGGTGCGGCGCGGGAAGCGGGCACCATACTTGTTCTTCAAGGCGGTGTACCAATTGATGGTGTGCTCCACCAGGTGGGCCAACTTGTAGTCGATGTCGGCAATGCGCTCGTTGAGCGTGGCAATATAATTGTTGGCCTTGTCGATGTTGAACTTCAGGATACGGGCCATCTTGATTTCCATGAGCCGCAAAATGTCGTCGCGTGTGATTTCGCGGTAGAACTGAGGTTTGAAGGGTTCCAGGCGCTTGTCGACATGAGCCACGGCAGCGTCCATATCCTTGGCCTGCTCAAAGCCTTTGTCCTTATAGATGCGCTCCTCGATGAAGATTTTCTCGAGTGAGGCAAAGAGGAGCGACTCCTGCGTCTCGTTGCGCTGGTAGTCGAGTTCGGCTTTCAGGATGTCCTTGGTGCGGTCTACGCTAAAGCGCAGCAGTTCGCTGATATTGAGAAACTGTGGCTTCTCGTCCTTGATCACACAGCAGTTGGGCGAGATGCTTATCTCGCAGTCGCTGAAGGCATAGAGGGCATCGATGGCCTTGTCGCTCGAGGTGCCAGGTTGCAGGTGCACAATGATTTCGGCCTGCGACGAAGTGTTGTCCTCCACCTTGCGTATCTTGATCTTACCTTTCTCGGCAGCCTTCAGGATAGAGTCGATGATATTGCCCACCGTCTTGCCGTAGGGCACGTCTTTCACAAGCAGGGTCTTGTTGTCGAACTTCTCGATTTTGGTTCGCACCCGCACATTACCGCCACGTTCGCCATCCTTGTAATTGTTCACGTCGATATAGCCACCCGTGGGAAAGTCAGGATAGAGCTGGAAGTCCTCGCCTTTGAGGTAAGAGACTGCGGCATCGAGAATCTCGTTGAAATTGTGGGGCAGAATCTTGCACGACAGACCCACCGCAATGCCCTCGGCTCCCTGCGCGATGAGCAGCGGGAACTTGGCAGGCAGGGTGATGGGTTCCTTGTTCTGCCCGTCGTAGGACAGGGTCCACTCGGTCACCTTAGGGTCGAAAACGGTTTCCAGGGCAAACTCCGAGAGGCGTGCTTCGATGTATCGGCCCGCAGCGGCACCGTCGCCGGTGAGTATGTTACCCCAGTTACCCTGGGTATCGATGAGCAGCCCTTTCTGTCCCAACTGCACCAGCGCCGAGTAGATCGACGCATCGCCGTGGGGATGATAATGCATGGTGTCGCCCACGATACCGGCCACCTTCTGGGTATGACCGTTGTCGCTCTGTTTCATCACATGCATGATGCGACGCTGCACAGGCTTGAAGCCATCCTCGATGTGGGGCACGGCACGCTCCAGAATCACATAGCTGGCATAGTCGAGAAACCAATTCTCATACATGCCCGAAAGCTGCAGTTTCTTATCTTTTGGCACCTGATAGGTTGAGTGGGCACTGGTCTGCGAATCGTCTTGAGGCTGGTCTTCTGATTGACCGTCAGCGGTATCGGCAGTGTCGTTCACCTGTTCTTCGGCAGCATTCAGTTGCTCTTCGTTCAACTCTTCAGGTTTCTCTTCGTCTTTCTTTTTCTTCATAGTGTAGCTAAAAGTACAGTTTTCGGCAATTAACCTACAAAGTTACAAAAAAACCTGAATTGCCACAAATAAAGATGGGGTGCGATGAAAAAAAGCCTTTTTTCACCACAGCATTTGTACCCGTAATTTACGGTTGTTATTTGGGGAAGTGGATGGGGCGCTTGAGGAGCACATCGAGGTTGCTCACATGCACAATGGTGTCGTGCAGCGGGCGGGTACTGTAGAGCACATCGTGGCCATCCTTGCTCAGGTGCTTGTGGGGGTCACGGCGGTCCCAGTAGTCGTAGCGATAGTAGCCCCACTGCTCGAGCTGGCGGGCATGAGTCGTGTCGGCATGGTCGATGAGCACAAAATCGCAGCGTTTTTCACGAGCCGCCTTATCCTGATCGAGTCGCATCTCATCGGTAGCACCTTCCTGCAAAGCCCAGTAGGGGCAGGCAGGCAAAGCCTCGGCAGGCAGGCCCTGACCCTTGTCGTGCATGTCCCAGAAAAGGATGCGCGGGTGCTGCACCTGACTCATGAGACCGCCATAATAGTAGAAGCGGTCGCGCTTGGCAAGGTCGTGCGTGAAGAACGAACTGCTACGGCTCTGGTTGGTGATGCCAATGAAGAAGAAGGCTATCAAGGTGATGGAAAAGGCCGCCGAACGTGCCCACGACTTATGCTGGAAACTGGAGAACAGGATGGCAAGACCCGGTGCGGACAGCAAGGCCAGCGAACTGTAGTAGACAAACGACTTGCCGTTGAGCAGCACCACTATCGTGGTCCATACCATCACCACCATGAGCCACCACTTGCGGTATTTGCGCTCATAGAGAAGCACCATCGCAGCAATGAACAGGATGTAGAGAATCAGGCTCTTCCTGAACACCACATGCGCCACCGAAGCCTGCGACAACTTGGTTTCGCCCAAATTGTTAAGGGTTGTGAGGGTTTTCAGAAAATACTCCTCGATAAAGGGTTTGAACCAGCCCTGAGCCAGCATTACCACCAGCCACGGCAACAGCACGACCACAGCGGCCCCTGCCATGAGCAGGAAAGCCTTGAGGGGCGACAACCCAGCCTTGCGCGGAAACACATAGCAGAAATGCGGCACAAAGGCAATGAGCATGAGCGTGATACTATACTTGATGAGCAGCGTTCCAGCCAGGCACACTCCCAGCACAGCAGCACTCCATGCCACCTGACGTGCAGTGAGGTTGTGACGCGTGTCGTGCAGCACAAAACGGTAGAGAACCGGTGCAAAGAAAGCCTGGCAGAAGTCCTCGGCACGCACATCGTCGTGCACAAAGCCGTTGAGCATGAGCCATGCAAGCACCATGAGCGCAGCCATGCGCACCAACCGACTGGCACCCAGCAGGCGCAATATCTTGTAGGAAAAGAAAAACACTATGGCATAAGTGATAGAGCTAATCCACATCACCCCCACATAGCTCTTGGGACTGATGAGGTAGCCCATACCATAGATGAGCCACAGCAGTGGGCCTTTGGAGTCGCAAAAGTCAACATAGGGAGTCATGCCGTTCATCCAAGCTCTGCCACAGGTCATGAACCAGTTAGAGTCTTGCCTCCACCACACATCAAAAATGTAGGAGTCGCGTGAAAAGAAGAACATGAGCACAAATGCCATGAGCCAGCACAGCGCAGCCAGCAAGAGGTTGTTTTTACAACTTGGCGACATGGAGCTAAGAGATATGAAGGCTTTCATAAAATGCTTGCTTGATAGACGATTGAAATTTTACAACTCACAAAATTACAAAAATAATGCTGAATCCCAACAATCAACCCCAAAAATCGCTTCTGTGCCCGACCTGGCAGTACAGAGGTTGCTTTTTCTCTCGCAAAGAGACTTGGGGGATAGATGAATCTTTTGGGAAAAGCGGGAAAAGCGGGAAAAATTTTCAGTTTTCAGTTATCAGTTAAAGGTTTTCAGTTAAAGGTTCTAGATGCTCTAGCCGATCTAGCCGTTCTAGATGCCCTGTATCGTCCTGAAAAAAGTTGACTCGGGAAAAGTTAATAATATGTTAATTCAAAAAGAGATTACGGGTAATTGGTCCCGAGTCCTTGTTGTTTGCATAGAATGGTGTGGGGCTC
>JAEEVB010000050.1 GCA_016287065.1 Muribaculaceae bacterium | reverse complement strand
CTGCTCTTTTCGTAGTAGAAGTAGGCGGCAGCGCGTTCAATGGGCACCTTGCCTGCAAAGAGCTGCTCCATAAGGTTGAAGTCAATCTCGTGGAAGTGGGTGATGGGCAACTCCATGTGGCACTTGCGGCACATGAAGCGCTCGTCGTTGTCGAGCGGCTTGCCGCACACCGGGCAGTTGCGAGGCATCACAATGCTGGCGGCATCTTGCAGCAGTCTCTTAATCGAAATCATGGTCGCCGTTGATGAGGGTTGCGGTAATGCGGTAGCACAGTGCAGGTTCAAATCCTCGGCCTGTGGCGAAACGCAGCAGTGCGGCGCGTGTCTGCTGTGGATCCTTGTTGCGCAAGGTGCGTAGTTTAGAGGTGAGCAGTTGCTGCAGGGTCTGCTCGTAAGATTCGTCGTCGATGAGTGTCAGTGCCTCGTCGATGCAGTCTTGGGCGATGCCCTTGGCGCGCAGCTGGTAGGCGATTTTCATGCGTCCCCAGCCGTTGAACTTGAATTTGTCGTTCACAAAGGCACGGGCAAAGCGCTGCTCGTTCAGGAAACCCTCGTCGGTGAGTCGCTGGAGCACTGCGGGTGCCTGTTGCGGTGCCAGCCCCCACTTGAGCAGGCGGGTGTGAATGTCTGCCGGGGCATACTCGCAACGCGAGCACAGTGCGGCTGCCTTGTTGAAGGCGGCCTCGGGGCCGATGTGTCGCTCAGGGCTGTTCATAATCGGTTGCAAACTTACAAAAAAAATCGTTGTCGGTCAAGCAAATTGTGCAGCAGTAGTCAATGGATTGTACCGACCGAATGGGATGAAAAATGCATGATTTTTGCCCTTGAGGGCTGAAATAAGCAGTTTTTTTGTAATTTTGTGATTTGAATCCAGGGTAGTAACTATCCATTACTTAGCATTTAGTAAGATGATTGAACAAATCTATAACGACATCATGAGTCCCGAAGTGAACTTGACGGGAGCCATTTTCAAGTTGCTGCTGAGCATGGTGCTGGGGGCCAGCATAGGCTATGAGCGGCGCCTCAAGGGACAGATTGCGGGTTTGCGCACCTTTGCGCTCATTGCCATGGGTGCTACACTTGCCATGCTCATTTCCATCTACATCCCGCAAGTCTACTATGGTCTGAAGAATGGCGACCCTGGCCGCATTGCCGCCCAGGTGGTGAGCGGTATCGGTTTCCTGGGCGCGGGTGCCATCATACAGATGAAAGGCTCGGTGCGTGGCCTCACGACAGCCGCCGGCATCTGGATTTCTGCCTGCATTGGACTTGCCGTGGGGGCAGGCATGTATGTCATCTCGGTGATTGCCACTTTGCTCATCATCTTCATTCTCGTGAACATCGAGCGCATCGAGTCGCGAGCCAACATGTTGTGGGAAACTAAGGTGATACGCGTCAAGGTGGGCGAGATTGTGACCGACCGCAATGCCTGCAAGGAGGTATTCAAGCAGCACAGGCTGAATGCCGTCATCGAGTCGTTGAAATATGACTACGAGAACAACACAACCATCATCAACTACCGTGTGCTCACGCGTAAATCCACCGACATCACCTCGCTCTTCGACGAACTGAAGGCGCAGCATGCTAACACGCTGTCGATATCTCTCACTAACGAAGCCAATTTGTAACCCAAAAACCAAGACGAAATGGAAGCTCTGAACATTGAAAGTCTGATTGCCGACCTTGCGCTGATATTGGTGCTGGGTGCTGTGGCTACTGTGGTATTCAAACTGCTCAAGCAACCCGTGGTGTTGGGCTACCTCGTGGCTGGTTTCTTAGCCAGTCCGCACTTCTCGTTCTTCCCCACCGTTGTCACCCACGATAACATTGAGTTCTGGGCGCAGATTGGCATTGTTGTGCTGTTGTTCTCGCTCGGACTTGAATTCAGTTTTAAAAAACTGCTCAATGTAGGCAGTTCGGCCATCATCACCTGCCTGATTATTGTGACAGGCATGTTGGGCCTGGGCTTTGTGGTGGGCAAGATGCTGCATTTCTCGACGGTGAATGCCATTTTCCTGGGCGGCATGATATCGATGTCGTCAACCACCATCATCATCAAGGCCCTCACCGACCTGAACATGCGTCAGCGCCGCTTTGTGCCACTGGTGCTTGCGGTGCTCATTATCGAAGACCTGGTGGCGGTGGTGCTCATGGTGATACTGTCGTCGATAGCCATCAACAAGACGGTAGAAAGCAGCGAGATGCTCAAGAGCATCCTGAAGTTGTCGTTCTTCCTGGTAATGTGGTTCACGGTGGGCATCTTCTTGATACCTACGGTGTTCAAGCGTTTCCGCCGTATCTTGAGCGACGAGTTGATGCTCATTATATCCATGGGTTTGTGCTTCCTGATGGCCATTCTGGCGGTGAAGTCGGGATTCTCGTTGGCGCTGGGTGCCTTTGTAATGGGTTCGATACTTGCCGGCACGAGCGAGGCCGAGCGCATCGAGCGCATCATCATGCCTGTAAAAGACCTGTTCGGAGCGGTGTTCTTCATCTCGGTAGGCATGATGGTCAACCCGCAGGTGATTGTTGATTTTGGCGGCACCATCGCATTGCTGTCGGTGGTGGTCGTCATCGGTATGATATTGTTCGGCACCTTCGGCATGCTTGCCGCCGGTCAGCCTCTGAAGATAGCTGTGGAGTCGGGCTTCTGCCTCACGCAGATAGGCGAGTTCTCGTTCATCATCGCTACCCTGGGCATGTCGCTGGGTGTGCTCGATTACAGCATGTATCCTATCATTGTGACAGTGTCGGTCATTACCACCTTCCTCACTCCGTTTTTCATCAAGAGTGCCATTCCATGCTATAACTGGTTGGTAAAGCGACTGCCGAAGCAGTGGTCGGTGTTGCTCGACGGCTATAGCAAGAATGCTACCGAGAGTGAGAATAAGCAGTCGCTGTCGCTCTGGAAATCGCTCATCAAGCGTTATGTGCTGCGCTTGCTGTTATACTCGGTGGTGACAATTGCTCTCATTTTTGGCTGTCGCACCTATCTCATCCCGTTCCTTACCAGTTCGATTCCGGGTGCTTGGGGGCGCTTCCTTGCCATGGCCTCGTCCATAGCCATCATTTCGCCCTTTGTGTATGCCATCATCTTCCCCAGCGTCACATCGCTTGAGCGCGAACAGCTGGTAGAGAAGTCGGGGCGCGTGTCATACGTGCCACTGGTGGTAATGACCCTCTTCTCGCTGTTTGTTGCCTCCAACTTCATCATGAGCATCCTGTATGGCACTTATTCCAGTGCTGTCTCCTTGATTGCCGGCATTGGCATCATCCTGCTCTTGGTGCTGGTGCTGTCGCCCATCTACAAGCGCCGTCTCAAGAAACTGGAGCATCGCTTCTTGAGCAATGTGAACGAACGCGAAAATCGCCGCACCGGCAAGGAACATAACCTGGTGAGCGACCTGCACCTCGCCCACATGCGTGTGGGCTATAGCTGCCCCTTTGTGGGAGAGAGGTTGCGCAATGCCGACATTCGCCGCAAGTATGGCGTGAATGTGGCGAGCATTCAGCGTAACATGGTGATATATCCTGTGCCTAAAGGCGACATGCGCATCTTCCCGGGCGATGTGCTGGGCGTGGTGGGAACCGACGAGCAGATTCAGCAGCTGCTGCCACTGGTCGAGTCGAACGAGAAACTGGTGAGCACGGCTGGTTCTCCGCAGTTCCTGCACTTCGTCATCAGCGAGAAATCGCCGCTCGTGGGCAAGACTCTCTCACAGGCTCGTCTGCGTGAAGAGTACCGATGTATGCTGGTGGCTGTGCAGCGTGGAGAGGACGACGAGTACCTGAATCCGCCACCCGACTTGTGCTTTGCCCCTGGCGACATCCTTTGGATTGTGGGCGATCCCAAGCTGCTGGCCCCCTTGCGCAAGTAAACGCTTGTGCATTGCGACATATTGTTGCAAAAGGTGAAATTTAACTAAAATAAGTCTTAAAATTTGTGTTGTTTGCTCATAAATTGCTATTTTCGCAGTGTGAGAGTAGATCTACACTAAAAACAGAATACACTTTTTTATGAAACCCATCACCAACATATTGCTCATTGCAGCCCTCATTTGCTACGTGTTCCTGCCTCTGTGCGAGTTGCAGGTGAAAGGCGATGTGACGGGTCTTGCCTACTCGGCTGGCATGATCACCGAGAACTTCAGCCTCAAGCGCACCGTGTTTGCGCTGCTGCCGTTCATCGCTTGCTTTGGCGGCATCGTCTTCAACTGCATGAAGAATCGCTATTGGGGCATCGTGGTGGCTGCTTTTGTGGGTATGGGTATCTTCTTTTTCAACACCGATCATGTGTTTCTCAACGCCGGCCTGCAACATGCTCCCGACGTGATTGCCAACGATGAGCTCGAGGGCTTTGGCATTGCTCACCTGAGCATTGGTTACAAGGTGTGCCGCTGGATTATGTTTGCGGCGCTGGCGTCGGCACTCATTTCTCTGCTGCCCTTCAAGTTCAATACCATTTTGGAGCGTTCTATCGACGAAACTTTCGAGAAGGGTATTCAGGGTGGCAAGAAGAAACTCTCGAAGGTGGGACACGACATTCACGACGAGTGGAATAAACTCGAGAATGCTCACAAGAACAAGAAAAAGGCAGTTCCAACCAAGGAGGCTCCCACCGAGAATACCTCAGAACCCCCTGTCCCCTCAGTGGAAACCCATGACGAGGACCCCAATGCCCGCTTCATGCCACCTCAGGACCCTGCAAGCACTGTACCTGTCGACGTCAAACCTGCCGAAGACCCTAATGCGCGCTTTATGCCGCCACAACCCGAGGCCGAGCAAACTGAATCGAAAGACGAGCAATAAGGCACTTTGTGCTACATTGAGCAGAAGAGGGTGACCAGCCAGGGCACCGAAAAATCAACAAGAAATCCGTGAAAGATGGAGAGAATCACAAATTGCTCTCCCGAGCAGCGTGTGATGATGGGTAAAGTGGTGTCCATGGTGGTCGCGCCACCTACCGAGATGGGACTCAATGGCCCGAACCAGCGCACCAGCAGCGGGGCACCCAGCAAGGTGAACACCTCGCGCACTATGTTGGCAAGCAATGCCACCATGCCCAGTTCGGCACCGCGATATTGTGTGATGAAGATGCTCGACAGCGAGTAGTAGCCAAAGCCCGAACCCACTGCAAGACAATCGGTGAGCGACCGGTGTGGCAGCAGCAGGGTCACAATGGTGCAACCGGCCAGCGTGCCCACGATGGTCATGAGCGGCAGCAGGGCAAGCATCGGATTCAGTTTCTTGAAACTCTTGAGTGTCTCGGTATTGCTGCCCACACTCACCCCCACAAAGAACATGAGCGCGCACAACACGTAGTAGCTCACATTGGCCTGTTGAATGGCATCGGGCAACAGGTGATAGATGCCGCACACGATGCCCAGCACAAAGAACCCCACGATAATCATGCTGCCTTTCATGACTTGCCTCCTTTCTTCTTGCGCGAGGCAATGCGCCAGAGCGCCCAGGCAAGCGTTACACTGCCGGCGATGCCTGCCAGCGAGAGTAGCAGCGCCTCAAGTCCTAGGCTCTGGATGGCGTGCATGATGCTGGGATTCATGCCCACATCAAGCCCCAGGAAAAATAGCAGTAGCCAAATGAGCACCGTGACCAGTACGGGCACAATGACCAGCTTGCGCTTCCTGAGCAGGAAACCCACGCCCATACCGCACAGCATGATGGCTACTATCTTTAGCATGATTATATTGGGTAGTAGAGTTTTTTACTGCTTGAGGGGAGCAACGTTAGGAGGAAGTTCTCTCGAAGGTTGTGTCTGTTGCTGTGGTTGAGATGTGCCTTGCCGAGGTTGGGGCACACTCTGTTGCTGAGGTTGAGTGGTACCTTTCGATTCTTTCACGGGCCACTTGTCGCGCATGAGGGGCAAGGTATAGTAAATGCTGAAACCAAAGGCAAACTTGCGGTCGCGTTCGCCGTAGCCTGGTACGAACCAGGGCTTGGAGTTCACATTTTTCTTATAATTGAAAATACCCTGATATTTCACTTGCCAGCCGGCCGAAATGTTGCGCCACACATGCACACGCATTCCTGCCACCAGACTACCCCACAAGGCGTGGGAGTGCTGTCCCTTGATGGCAAACTGTGCGTATTCGCTCCAGTAGCCGTTATGGTAGCTGATGTCGGTTATGTCGTAGTTGAATAATGAGAACCCCAGCCGTAGTCCGGCAAAGAACTGATACTTGGGGTCGTTCTTGAATAGGAAGTTGTAGTTGGCACCTATTCTTATGAAGGGCGATGGCTTGCCCCGATAGGTGAAGTTCATATCGTCGGGCTTGGACTTGGCCCAGCCCATGCCCAGCTCCACAACAGGCTGCAACCGGTTCCACATATTGAGTGTGGCGCTTACGTCGACGCTGGCATATTTCTGTCCGAATGCCATGAGCAGCGGGTCGATGATGTTAATGCCCAGCGCCAGGTCGGTGAGTTTGGGGTAATGCGGATAGACGCGTTTCAGCGAGTCTTTACGAATCTCCTCGAGAGCCGCTGCAGTATCGCCCATCACATAGCGCTCAATGATTTTGTCGTCGGTTCCCTTTTCGGGCTTGAGCACCTTGTTGGTCGATGGCTTCACAGGTGTGACGTGGGGCTTGTTGGGCTCTTGCTGCTGGGCAAGTGCCGTGACCGTGAATCCAACCAGTAGGAGTAATATGACTATTAGCCTCTGTCTCATGTGCCGTTAAAGGTAGATTTTGATGGTTATCTTGTCTTCGTTATTAATCACGGGGTAGGGCAGTGCCACCGAGTCAATCATGTTGTGCGTCACTGTGAAGCCTTGCATATTAAACAGGTACATCGCGCCGCACTCATTCGACAGGAAGTAGGGTACTGCCTCGTAGTGCAGTGTGAGTGTATCGGGGGGAAGGCCCTCTACGTTGAAGTCGAACACGAAACTCGACGAATTCGTGCTCACCTGTAGGGGCAGGTAGAGCTGTTGCAGGTCGATGCTGTCGGCAAGCAGGCTGTCGCCAGGAGCACCAATGCCCTTCACGGTAACGCCGAGCACGCTGCCTTGTTTTTTCGTCAGGTAGTCGTAGAAGCCCACCAGTGGAATGCTGCTGCCATTGCCAATGCAACCGTCGTTGCTGCAACCGGTAGCCACCACAGCCACAATGAGGGCTGCCACCCACCAAGGCGTCTTATTGTTTCTGCTCTTTTTCATCGACATCGGTGATTGCGTCTGAGATTTCGTAATGATTGCGGTCGCTTGAGTGGCGTATGATGAGTTCGCCCAGGAATCCTGCCAGGAAAAGCAAGGTGCCCAGTATCATCGAGGTCAGGGCCAAGTAGAAGTAGGGTGAATCGGTTACCAGGCGGTAGGAGTGTCCGCTGTACATGTTGTAGAGTTTCAACGCCCCTACAATGATGACTGCTATAAAGCCCACAAAGAACATGATGCTGCCCAGCAGGCCAAAGAAGTGCATAGGTTTCTTGCCAAATTTAGTCTGGAACCACAGCGTGAGCAGGTCGAGATAACCATTCACAAAGCGGTCGAGCCCGAATTTGGTCACGCCATATTTACGGGCCTGGTGCTGCACCACCTTCTCGCCAATCTTGGTGAAACCTGCATTCTTGGCGAGGTAGGGTATGTAGCGGTGCATGTCGCCGTACACCTCGATGTGCTTCACCACCTCTTTGCGATAGGCCTTGAGCCCGCAGTTGAAGTCGTGCAGGTTCTTGATGCCGCTCACTTTGCGTGCTGTGGCGTTGAACAGTTTGGTGGGAATGGTCTTGCTCTTGGGGTCGTAGCGCTTCTTCTTCCATCCGCTCACCAGGTCATAGTCCTCCTCCATAATCATCTTGTAGAGGGCGGGAATCTCGTCGGGGCTGTCCTGTAGGTCGGCATCCATGGTGATGACCACATCGCCCTGTGCGCGCTCGAAGCCTGTGTTCAGCGCTGGCGATTTGCCGTAGTTGCGGCGGAAACTCACCCCTTTCACGCAGGGGTTGCTGTTGTGCAGTCGCTTGATTACCTGCCAGGAACTGTCGGTGCTCCCGTCGTTAATCATGAGCACCTCATAGGTGAAATTGTTCTCTTTCATCACGCGCTCAATCCACTCCACGAGTTCGGGCAGCGACTCGGCTTCGTTGTATAGAGGAATTACTATGCTTATGTCCATATAGCTTGATGTGTTGTTTAGTTCTTAATTCTTGTTTTGCGCACCACTACTGCCACAATGGCGCTGAGCAGCGACCCTAGAAACGACGTGAGCCAGAACATCTGGAACAGGAACTCCAGAGTGCCGGGCAGTAGCCCCTTGTCGACAATGGTGGTGAGTGTGTCCACCATTTCTTTAGCGGCAGGCACTTTGCTGTATTGGTCAATGACCATCTGTGCCATGTCGTAGAAAAAGTCGGGTCGCAACCATTGCAGCAGCGCATAGGTCACGGCGGTGCACACCAGCGAGCCATAGATGAAGGCGAGTATGCCTATCATCCACAGCGAGGAGAAGTCGGTGGTGCCGTCGTCGGCCACATAGCGTGCGCGCAGCATCTTGTAGACCAGCACCGGGGTGAACAGTAGCATGCCAAGCACCAGCAGCGACAGCAGTGGAACCTTGTCGCTGAAGACCATCGCCACCGACATCACCGACAGGTAACCACCCATCGGCAGGCCGCAGCGTGCGGCATACTTGAATATGCTCTCTTTCTTCTCTGTCATTTCTTTTGCTCGCTCTTAATAATATAATACATTAGTAAAAGCAATTAAAATGCAAAAGTAATTAAATCCTAGTGAAATGCCAAATAATGAGCAAAGCGAATGCAAATAAAACAAAAAAGCCGTGCCTGAACGGGACACGACTCTCCGAGAATATTGGCGGAGTGACCGAGATTCGAACTCGGGATACGCTTTTGACGTATACACGCTTTCCAGGCGTGCCTCTTCAGCCACTCGAGCATCACTCCTTGCACATTTGCGCCTGCAAAGGTAATGAAAAAATTGCGTAATGTGACATTTTTTTCATAAATTTGTGGTATTAGTTTCCATCAATTCACCCTAAATGCCTATCACAAGCCCACATAACAGGCCCATCAGTGACCCGCTCGTTGCCGAATTTGTACGGCTCACGGTCGACAATCTTCCCTATGAACCTAACGAGGAGCAGTGGGAGCTGATTGTCATGATGGCGCACTTCATCTTCTATGGCAAGGAGAATGCTGTGCTGCTGCTCAACGGCTATGCAGGCACGGGCAAGACGTCGATGACCGGAGCCATGGTGAAGGCCATGAACGAGATGGGACGCAAGACGGTGCTGCTGGCTCCAACAGGCCGTGCTGCTAAGGTGTTTACCGAGTATGCGGGGCACAGTGCTTACACCATTCATCGCCGCATCTATCGCCAGGACAGCTATTTGGCCGAGGGCTTCTCGGTGGCCGAGAACAAGCACATCGGCACCATTTTTATCGTCGATGAGGCCTCGATGGTGTCGAACAATGCAGGCGAGAACTCGGTGTTTGGCACCGGCAATCTGCTCGACGACCTGATTCACTATGTGTATAATGGCCAGGGGTGCCGACTGGTGCTCATGGGTGATGTGGCACAGCTGCCGCCCGTGGGGCAGGCACAGAGTCCTGCCATGAATCCCAAGGTGCTGGCCAGTTACGGACTGGAGCCTGTTCAGGCCCAACTCACCGCCATTGCCCGCCAGGAGAGCGATTCGGGCATTCTGCACAATGCCACCTTGCTGCGGCAGAATATGCTGCTGGAGTCGCTGCCTGCTCCCAAATTGCAACTGCAGGCTTTCGCCGACATCGAGGCAGTGACGGGTGAATTCCTGCTCGAGACCATCAGCGACAGCTATGCAAGCACCGGCATGGCCGAGACCGCCATCATCACTCGCAGCAACAAGCGGGCAGTGCAATTCAATATGGGCATTCGCAACAGCATCCTGTATCGTGAAGACCTGCTCGTGAGCGACGAGATGCTGCTGGTAGTGAAAAACAACTATTACTGGTCGGCCGAGCTGAAAGAGATCGACTTCATTGCCAATGGCGATATGCTGCGCGTGAGCCGTGTGTGGGGCGAGGTAGAGCACCGCTATGGGTTGCGATTTGCCAATGTTACCGCTACCATGCCCGACCACGACAACGTGGAACTCGACCTGAAAATCATTCTCGACTGTCTAACTAGTGATACGCCAGGCCTTACTCCAGAGCAAAGCAACAGACTCTATACCGAGGTGATGAACGAGCTGAGCGGCGACCG
Organism: Muribaculaceae bacterium; assembly: GCA_016287065.1. GTDB lineage: Bacteria > Bacteroidota > Bacteroidia > Bacteroidales > Muribaculaceae > Sodaliphilus. The sequence goes on along the minus strand of JAEEVB010000050.1, from coordinate 2,288 downwards.
CCGCCAGCGCCATCGCGAACTCAAGAAGAATCCCTACTTCAACGCCCTGCAGGTGAAATATGCCTATGCCGTCACCTGCCACAAGGCACAGGGTGGCCAGTGGCGCAACGTGTTCATCGATATGGGTGCCATCATGCCCGAGGCCTTCACGCAGCTCGACTTCTACCGTTGGCTCTACACAGCCATTACCCGTGCTCGCGAGCATGTGTATCTCATTAACTGCCCACTCGAGCAAAATTGATTGAATTTTGTGTCGGCTTCATGCTTCAAAAACACAGAAAAATGTTTACCTTTGCACAAAGATTGAGAACAATTATCGTTTATTTGGACTAACTATTAACAATCATTATGGGAGGTTTTTTTGGTACGGTACACACCGACAATTGCTGTATGAACGACCTGTTCTACGGCACCGACTACAATTCACATCTGGGAACACGACGCAGTGGTATGACCACTTACGACTCTGAGTCGAAAAAGTTTAACCGCTCTATTCACAGTCTCGAAAATGCCTATTTCCGTTCAAAATTTGAAGATGAACTCGACAAGTTCAAGGGCAACATAGGCATTGGCGTGATTAGTGACACCGACCCGCAACCCATCATCTTCAACAGTCACTTGGGTAAGTTTGCCATCGTCACGGTGGCCAAGATAGTGAACATCGACGAACTCGAGCAGGAAATGCTTGCCAAGAACCATCACTTTGCTGAACTGTCTTCGGGACACACCAACCCTACCGAACTCGTGGGTTTGCTCATTATTGAGGGCAAAGACTTTGTGGAAGGCATCGAGAACGTATATAACAAGGTGAAAGGCTCGTGTTCGATGCTCATCCTCACCGAGACAGGCATTATTGCCGCACGCGACAAACTGGGCCGCACCCCCATCATCATAGGCAAGAAAGAGGGTGCTTGGGCTCTTACATCCGAGTCAACCTCTCTGCCTAATCTAGGCTACGACATTGAGCACTATGTGGGCCCTGGCGAAATCGTTGAGATTACTCCCGAAGTTGGCATGAAGCAGTTGCGACCCGCCAACGAGGAGATGCAGATTTGCTCCTTCCTGTGGATTTACTATGGTTTCCCAACCTCTAACTATGAGGGCAAGAACGTGGAAGAGGTGCGCTTCGCCATTGGCAAGCAAATGGGCCAGAAGGACGACAGCGAGGTAGATTGCACCTGCGGCATCCCCGACTCGGGCACCGGCATGGCCATGGGTTATGCCGAGGGCAAGAAGGTGCCTTATCACCGTGCCATTGCCAAGTACACCCCCACTTGGCCCCGCAGTTTCACTCCCAGCGACCAGACCCGCCGCCGCCTTGTGGCAAAGATGAAACTCATTCCCAACCGTGCTATGATGCAAGGCAACCGCATGCTCTTCTGCGACGACTCCATCGTGCGCGGCACGCAGTTGCGCGACAACACCCGCGACTTCTATGACTACGGCGCACGCGAGGTGCACATGCGCATCTCATGCCCGCCGCTCATCTACGGCTGCCCCTTCGTGAACTTCACCAACTCGAAGAACGACATGGAACTCATCACCCGCCGCATCATCGAGAAACTGGAAGGTGATCCCAACAAGAATCTCGACAAGTATATCGATAACAACACACCCGAGTATGCTCAGATGGTCGAGGAAATTCGCAAGCAGTTTGGACTCACCTCGCTCAAGTTCAACACCATCGACGACCTCGTGACTGCTATCGGACTCCCCAAGTGCCGCTTGTGCACCCACTGTTTCGACGGCTCCAGCCACTATTAATCATCGATAGCTATATTGGGGTTAAAACAGGTCGTCAAGTAGTACTTGACTGTTAACAAGGCTTGAATGCATATTGTCCATGATGCCAAAAGTGGTTATCATGGTCAATATTGTAGTGTGTCGGGTTTTTGTTTCAGCATTAAAGATTGCCATTCGTTCGCGCAACTTGCTCTCATAAGCTTTATCGATGGCAAAAACATTGGTCGAAAACTTGATTTCACACAAATTTGTGATACGGTCGGCCCGATCAATGACAAGATCGATTTGTGTGCTGCTATCGGTTTCAGTTGAGCGCCACGAACTGGCGTTATTGAGCATCACATTGATTCCCAATGCATCCTTAATTTTTTCAAGATGCAGCAGACACAAAAGTTCAAAGCTAAACCCCTGCCAACTTTTCACTTGTGGCGAAGTCATCATGTGTGACCAATGATTTTTGTCGTTAGACTTTTGTTTATCTACAAATTTGTAGTAGAACAAAGTATAAAAATCTTTTATTCTGTAAATCAAGTTGTTTGATTTGT
>JAEEVB010000049.1 GCA_016287065.1 Muribaculaceae bacterium | reverse complement strand
CAAATCCTGAGCACTTGCAGATTCTTGATGTTGATGAGAAGTTTAATTTCTTCAATCCCAAAGCAGGTCTGTACTATCAGATTAACCCCAACCACTCGGCCTATGCCTCGTTTGCCGTGGCACACAAGGAACCCACTCGCAACAACTATAACGACGGTCCACTGCTCGTGCACCCCAAGGCCGAACGCCTCTTTGACTATGAACTGGGTTACAACTTCAGGAACAGTCGTTTCAATGCCGGCATCAACTTCTATTACATGAAGTATAAGGACCAGCTGGTGCTCAACGGCAAACTCAACGAGATTGGCGAGGCCATGGCCGAGAATGTGCCCGACAGTTACCGCATGGGTGTGGAACTCACGGCTGGTGCCAAGATTACCGACTGGCTCATGTGGGATGTGAACGCCACCTTCAGCCGCAATCGCATCAAGGACTATGTGGGTTATGTGAGCGACTATGACGAGAATTGGGAAGAACTTTGGACCCAGACTGCCATCAAGAAGGGCAACACCACCATTGCCATGTCGCCCTCAATCATCGTGGGCAGTAACCTGCAGTTTGCCCTCAAGGGCTTCAGCGCTCAGTTGCAGTCGCAGTATGTGGGCCGCCAGTATCTCGACAACTTCGAGAGCAAGGAAGACAGTCTCGATCCCTACTTCGTGACGAACCTGAACCTGGCTTACACCTTCAAATTCCGCACAGTCAAGGCCCTCACGCTGGGTTGCACCATCTATAACCTGTTCAACGAGAAATATGAGAACAACGGTTACAGCCAGACGGCGGCCGTCTATGGCGCCGACGGCAAGATGACCCTCGTGAGCGATCCGCGATTCTATCCTATGGCTGGTACCAATGTGCTGGCTCACATCACACTGAGTTTCTAATTCATTGCTGTGGATTGGCTTAACAATCTCATAACACAAACCGACTGGGTGCGCGTCACCGATGTGGCGGGTCTGGTGCTGGGGCTGCTCTACCTGTGGCTCGAGTTCAAGGCCAGTATCTGGTTGTGGCTGGTGAGTGTAATCATGCCCATCGTGCATGGTTACACTTACTTTGCCCGTGGGCTCTATGCCGACTTTGGCATGGAGGCCTACTATGTGCTCGTAGCCATCTACGGCTTCATTATCTGGAAATTTGGCGCCAAGCAGGGGGCGGGTGATAAAAAGAAAGAGAAGCCCATCACTCATCAGCCACGGCGCCTCATCATTCCCACCTCGGTGGTCTTCTTGCTGCTTTGGGGCGCTATTTGGTGGGTACTTGTTTCCTTCACCGACAGCAAGGTGCCTGTTCTCGACAGTTTCACCACCTCGCTCAGCATGGTGGCCATGTGGGCACTGGCGCAAAAGTGGGTCGAGCAATGGCTCTTGTGGCTGGTGGTCGACGCGGTGTGCTGCGGCCTCTATATCTACAAGCAGATTCCTTTCTCGGCCAGTCTTTACGGTTTCTACACCATCATGGCCGTCCTCGGCTACCGCAACTGGCTTCGCCTCATGCGCCACCAATCAGCTGGTCATAGAGCCGATTGAACACGGCACGCAATTTCTCTTCATTTGCAATAACCTCACGCAGCTCCTTCATCCGGGCTGCGTTGTCGCTTTCTGGTATCCATAGTTTCAGGTATCCTCCTTCGCCATACTTCTCGCGCAGATGCTCAACTGTGCGCTCATAACTCTCATCCTTCGAGAGGGTAGGGTACTTCTTCATCCCAAACTGGATGGTGCGCCTGATCACTGTTTCCACCTCAATCTGGCGGTCGGCTTCGGCAACGATGCGGCCATAGATGGTGACAGGTTCGCCCTTGGCCGAGGCCCGGTGGTCATAGGCAGCCTGTGCCATCACCTCCACCTGTTCGGTCGTGAACCAGCGCTGCAGCCTTGTGTCGGCACGCAGCATCGCCGCACTGTCGGCATGGTGGTGCTCCCGGCCGTTCACAAGTCCCACATCGTGATAGGCGGCAGCGGTGAGCAGCATTGCGCGGTCAACCTCGGGATAGAACTGCGCCAGGTGCAGACTCTGCGTCATCACATAGAGTGCATGTTGGCGGTCGTGCCCGGCATCGAACTCGTCATAGCGTGGCACGATTTCCGTCATCAGGAAGTCCACCAGCTCTTGGTTACGCTGGTTTTCGGCCCTAAATGCCTCAATCAGCTTGAGTTCAATCCCCGTAGCCATATTATTGTTTAGATTGGATATAGTCAACAATCCCCCGTGCTGCATTGTCGGTGCAGTCCTGTGTGGTCAGTATAGTCTGGATGCGCTTGTAGCCGTTGAGCATTGCCTGCCGCTCGGTGCTTTCCGAGAGTAGGGGAGTGAGTTTTGCGTCAATCGTGTCGGGCGTGCACATGTGCAGCAGCAGCTCAGGAATGATGTCGTCGTCGGCAATCAGGTTAGGTAGCGTCACATATTTTCCCTTGATCAGCTTGCGACAGAACTTGTACAGCCACTTGCTGCCGTTCATGCGGTAGCATGCTACCTGCGGAGTGCCCAGTATGGCGGTCTCAAGCGTAGCGGTGCCACTCGTCACTAGCGCTGCCTTAGCGTGGTGGATGAGTTCGAACGACTGGTTATGCACCAGCTTCACCTGCATTCCCAGTGGTTCCATCACTTCGCGGTACAGACTCTCGTCGATGTTGGGTGCGGCGGCAATTAACAGCTGATAGCCCTCGTGACGCATCGCAGCCGTTATCATCGACGGCAGGTTGTCGCGAATCTCCTTGCGGCGCGAACCCGGCACCAGCGCAATGATGGGCCGCTCGTCGAGCAGGTTCTTTTTGCCAAACTCCTCGCGCGATCTGAAGCGGACGCGCTGTTCCTCTATCTCCTTCACCGTGGGGTTGCCCACATAGTTCACCTTGTAGTCGTGTTTGGCATAGAACGCCGTCTCAAACGGCAATATCGAGAACATCCTGTCAACATATTTCTTGATGCTCTTCACCCGATATTCCTTCCACGCCCACACCTTGGGCGAGATGAAGTACATCACCGGAATGCCAAGCTTGTGGGCATATTTCGCCATCTTCAGGTTAAATGACGGATAGTCCACCAATATCAGCGCGTCAGGACGGTCGGCAGCAATATGCTGCTTTGCCGTCTTCATGAAACCCATGATGCTCTTCAGGTGCTTCAGCACCTCGATAAAGCCCATAAACGCCATGTCGCGATAGTGAATCACAGGTCCCACTCCCGCCGCGTCAGCCATCAGGCCGCCGCCCAAAAACTCAAATCGAGCCTCACTGTCGTGCGCCTTCAGGGCCCTAATCAATTGCGAGGCATGTATGTCGCCGCTTGCCTCCCCGGCTATCAAAAAGTACTTCATCACCGCAAAGATAATCAAAAACTCCCTCTCCCCCAAATCCCATACCCCAATCATTTATCCCTCACCAGCCAATTGCCTTTTAGCTTTTCTAAATCATCTAGCCTATCTAGATTTTCTAGTTCATCTAGAAAAAGAGCATCTCGTGCCAGTCGGTGATTAGAATGCCTAATCACCGAAAATTTTCGGTGAATAATCGTGCTATTCTCCGAATTTTTTCGGCGAATAATTTTTAGAGAATTTGGGAAATCGTGGATTTCGGTGTAATTTTGCGTTTCGATATATGTAGGTGTGTTCGATAAAACGCAACTTCCCAACAATAAACCTGAACTCATTAATTAAGAAAATATGACAACGAAGAAGAAACGCAAAAAGAAGATGTCGAAAGGCCGCATAGCGCTCATCGCGGCACTCGCCGTGGCAGTTGTGCTGGCCATCGTGGCAATGCCCTATGTGATGACCGGCGCCGACAAAGAGGCGATGATATACCTGCGCCAGGGTACCACCAACGAGGCGCTCAAAGACTCGCTCACCGCCAAGCTGGGCGAGGGTTATGCCGGCAAGGTGATGACCCTGCTCAACCTCACGGGTGCCGAAATCGAGAAACGCCACGGTGCCTTCCGCATCGGCAAGGGCGACTCGCCCCTGAAGGCAGCGCGCCGACTGCGCAGTGGAGCCCAGAGCGGCATCAAGTTCACCTTCAACAATGTGCGCACCAAAAAGGAATTTGCCGAGCGCGCAGGCAAACTCTACATGATGGGCTACGACAGCATCTGGAACGCCCTGAACGACCCGAAGCTGTGTGCCAAGTTTGGTAAGAACCCCAATAACATTGTGGGTATTCTCATGCCCGACAGCTACGAGTTCTATTGGGATGTTACGCCCGAGAAACTGCTCTCTACCATGTTCGACTATCACGAGAAGTTCTGGAACAGCGAGGGCCGTAAGGCCAAGGCTGAGAAACTGGGCCTCACCCCCGACGAGGTAGAAATCATTGCCAGCATCACCGAGGAGGAGACCAGCAAGGCCGACGAGCGCGGCAAGGTGGGTCGCCTCTATATCAACCGCTTCAAGAGTGGTATGCGCCTGCAGGCCGACCCCACCGTGAAATACGCCCTGGGCGACTTCTCGATCAAGCGCCTCACCCACGACATGCTGCAAGTGCAGTCGGAGTGGAACACCTACCGCGTCAACGGTCTGCCCCCGGGTCCCATTCGCCTGCCAGAGAAGGCCACCATCGACGCCATCCTGAACTCCACGCCACACAACTACACCTATATGTGTGCCAAGGAAGATTTCTCGGGCTACCACAACTTCACCACTAGCTACGACGAGCATCTGGCCAACGCACACCGCTACCAGGATGCCCTCAATGCCCGCAACATCAAGTAACGCCCTGGTGGGTGTGCCAGATTAGAAACATTTATTTCTAATTGATGATGGAACAAGTAATCAAAGAATGTCCTCAATGCAAAAGCGTGCTGAAGGTGACGAACACAACAGGCTCAAGAGAGCGCACTGTAAAATGCCCAAAATGTCAGACACCCATCACCGTGCAATTTGGTGATGCGCCGGCAAATGCGACTTATCAGCCCTCACCCTCGCCCACGCAGACAGGTACACCTCAAAAAAACCACAAGTGGCTCATTGCTGCCCTTGTGGCTGTCATACTGATACTTGTAGGGGTGGTAATAGGCTTGTTGGTATCAAAGGGAGCCCAGCATGAAACCCAACAAGAAACCCAGCGCGAAATCCAGCGCGAAACCAAACAGACAGAGCAGGATGCTGACTATCCCACCGGCAACGTAGAATTCGACGCTCACCATGCTGGCGAATTGGTTCTTTCAATGTTGAAAAGTGTCGAGAGAGCAGAAGACTGGGACGTAGCTGATAAATATATTGATGACGTGCAAAAGGCTTATGAAACCTACTACAAGAGCAGAAATGAAGAAGACTGGAATCGTTTTAACGAGCTGCTAAGCAACGACACCAAACTGAATGCTAAAATTGATGCCGAGTTGCAAAGGATTCAAGACCTTGCGCAAGAGTAAATTGTTCAGAACGAAAAACTGATAATGGTTACATGCAATCAGGCAACTATAGTTGAAGTTGCTTATATCCCCATTTAGACTTTGTTTCAAAAAAATGGTTAATAGGGCACTTTTTCTTTTGTTTTTTTGTCTCATAAGTCAAAAAGTATTATATTTGCAAAAACTTTTTTATTAATTTTTAATTTATCTTACAATTATGAAGAAATTTTTGTTGATGACTGTTGCAGCTTTCTGCATGTGCTTAGCTGCTTGTTCAAGTGGCCCCACTGGTGATGTTGCTAAGGACGCTAAGGCTGCTGGTGAGAAAGTTATTTCTATCATGAAGGGTATCAAGAGCCTCGATGATATGAAGAAGGCCGAAGAAGAAATGGCTAAGATTCAGAAGGAATATGAAGACTTCTACAAAGCTAAAGGCGAAGAAGAACTGAAGAAATTCAACGATGCTCTCGAAAACGACGCTGAACTCAAGGCCGAAATGGAGAAAGTTCAGGAAGAACTCATGAAGAACCTCATGAAGTAATCAATTCGTAACGATTAATTTTTAGCATAATCACCCGCCAATTTTTGGCGGGTGATTTTGTTTTTTCCCGTTTTTTGATTCAATTTACATATCGTGAATATAGGATGCACCTCGGCATAAAAAACGAAAAAACTTCGTTTATCGTTTTGTTCTGCACTCGGTTTTCACTATATTTGCAGAAAGTTTTTATTAACCCCTTAAAAAATACTACTATTATGAAGAAATTTATGTTGATGACTGTTGCAGCCTTCTGCATGTTCCTGGCTGCTTGCTCGGGTGGTGTTCCCTCTCCCACTGGCGACGCTGCAAAAGATGCCAAAGCTGTGCTCGACTACTCAATTGAAATGATGAGTAACATCAAGGACGAAGCCAGCATCAAGGACTTTGAGACCAAGATGGAAGCGCTTCAGAAAGAATTTGATGCCTACTACAAAGATCCCGAAGCTAAGGCTAAATTTGAGGAAGAAGGCAAGAAGCTGACCGAATCGCCCGAGTACAAGAAGAAAATGGAAGAGGCAACCCAGAAGATGATGGAAGTCGCCTTGAAGTCGCTGAAGTAAGCACATAGCCATTTTTTAGATTTCACTCATAGTCACCCGCCCCCAAAAAGGCGGGTGATTTTGTTTTATTGCCGAATTTCCTTTATATTTGCAGTATAATTAATGATTAAATCTTGATTGATATGGCTAACAAGAATGATGTGGCGATTCTGGCCTCTTACGACAGTCCCTTCGAGGCCAATGTAGTGGCTGGAGCCCTCGAGGCCTATGGCATCACAGCTTCGGTGATGGGCGACAGCACCGCCAATTGCCTGCTCCAAGGCTTCAAGCAGGGACAGATGAGTGTGGTTGTACGACAGTGCGACCTCGAGAGGGCCCGCGAACTGCTCAGTGAAATGCCTCCCACCGAAGAGTTCGACGAAGACAACCTTGATATCGATCCCGACTTGATCGTAGACGATTTGCCTTACTGATGCTCAGCAGCATGACAAACGACCCGCAACTCACCAGCCGCATGGCTACAGCAGCCGACAAGGCTGCGGCGTGGAGCATCATCAGCCGTCAGCAGGAACTCATGCGCCAGCAAGGCCGCAATCAGTGGCAGCAGGGTTATCCTAGCCCCGACGTGATTGCCGCCGATGTGCAGCAGGAAATAGGCCGCGTACTGGTGCTCGACGGCAAGGTGGTGGGCTACTGTGCCCTCATCTACGCGGGCGAACCGTGCTACGACACCATCGAGGGCCGTTGGCTCACAGCCAGCGACTCGGCGCATTGCCGCTACTCGGTGGTGCACCGCATTGGCATCGATCCCGATGTTGCCAATCGCGGACTGGCTTCACGCTTCTTGCAACTGCTCATGCTGGAGTCGCGCGATGACGGATGCGAGAGCATGCGCATCGACACCAACAACGACAACGTGCAGATGCTACACATCCTGCCCAAACTGGGCTTCGAGCGCTGCGGCAACGTCGTGCTGCCCGATGGCCCGCGCATCGCTTTCGAGCACCTCCTGTAAATACTTCAAACTTAGAACGTAAACTCAAAAAAATCACATAATTCCCAATTTTTTTGAGTTGAAAATCACATGATAGGCAATTCTCCAGACTATAAAATCACAAAATCCCCGTTTTTCGCGGGGATTTTGTGTTATGGATTCGAAGACCGATTTGTGAGAATTACATATCGAGGAGAAGCTCAACAGGGCAGTGGTCGCTGCCGTAAACTTCGGTATGGATTTTGGCATCGACGAGCTTCGGGTCAAGGGTCTTTGAAGTCAGGTAGTAGTCGATGCGCCAGCCCGCGTTCTTTTCACGTGCCTTGAAGCGGTAACTCCACCACGAGTAGATGCCCTCCATGTCGGGGTAGAAGTGGCGGAAGGTATCGGTGAATCCTGCGCCGAGCAGCGTCGTCATCTTGGCGCGCTCTTCGTCGGTGAAGCCGGCATTCTTGCGGTTCGTTTTGGGGTTCTTCAGGTCAATCTCCTCGTGCGCCACATTCAGGTCGCCGCACACTATCACGGGCTTTTTCTCATCAAGTTTCAGCAGATAGGCCCGGAAGTCATCTTCCCACTTCATGCGATAGTCAAGGCGACGCAGGCCGTCCTGGCTGTTGGGTGTATAGACAGTGACAAGGTAGAACTGTTCCATCTCAAGGGTGATGATGCGACCCTCATGGTCGTGCTCGTCAATACCCATGCCATAGGTCACATTCACGGGCGTGTGACGGGTGAAAACAGCCGTGCCACTGTAACCTTTCTTATCGGCATAGTTCCAGAACGACTGGTAGCCGGGAAACTCCATATCAATCTGCCCCGCCTGCATCTTGGTCTCCTGCAGGCTGAAGAAGTCGGCATCCAGTTGCTCGAAGATTTCCTTGAAACCCTTGCCAGCCACGGCACGCAGGCCGTTCACGTTCCACGAAATGAATTTCAGTGCCATGCGTCAACCCTCCTTCTCTTCAGGAGTTTCTTCGGTTTTTTCTTCAATAGCAGGTTCAACTGCTTCAGCCACCTCCATTTCCTGTGGATCACCGAAGTCTTCCACCTCATCCTGAGTAAGCCCACGCTGGGCCAGCTCCTCAAGACGGCGGTTCTCGGCGGCAAAGGCACGGCGTTCCAGCTTGCGGGCCTTGATAGAGAGCACCACAGCTGCAATAAGGAATATCACGGCCACGATAAGACCCACGATGAGCACCCATTCCTGCAACTCGTCGCGCGAGCCGAAGAAGAGCACCACCAGAGCCACCACAAGGCTGATGATGTCGCACATCAGCGCACGTTTTCTCATTTTCTTGTAATCGTTCATAGTAGTTCTATTTTGTTGATTGATAGTCAAAAGTTAGGATATCTCTCAAAGTGTTACCAATTTGCAAAGATAATAATAATTTTGCTCTTCGCAAACTCTTGACTCTGGTATGGCACAACAGTCTTGGAAACAAAAGCGAGATTTGGTTTGATTATTTGGTGCGCTTCTATTAATTTTGTCACTTGATATGCCCGGTGATAATAAATTTCATAGATTCGAAGCCGATGTATCGGCAGTCGCACTGCCCGACCAGTTTACATTCCCGTTTCACTATGTGCCACATGCCTTATGCAAGGCTGCAGCTGCGCAGGTGATGCGCTATATTGCGAGCCGCACCGAGTGGCACTCCGAACTGCGTCAGGGCAAGATGCTGGGCGTGCTGGTGGCGCGCGATGCTGAGGGCCAATTGGGATATCTCGCGGCATTCTCGGGCAATCTGGCGGGAGCGGTGCAGCACTGCTATTTTGTGCCCCCTGTCTATGACTTGTTGCAGCCCGATGGCGAGTTCAAGCGTGGCGAGGCTGCGATTACCGCCATCAATCATGAGATAGAGCAGTTGCACAACGATGCCACTCTGCAGGAACTTCACGACAAGTTGCAGCGTGCCTGCACTGAGCGTGACGCTGAACTTGAGCGGTATCGCGCACTCATGGCCGAGAGCAAGTTGCGACGTAATGAGGCACGGCAATTAGGGCAAATGTCTCCTGAGGCAAAGCAGCAACTCATTGCCGAAAGCCAATTCCAGAAGGCCGAACTCAAGCGCTTGCGTCGTCGTTGGGAAACCCAGATCAACGCACTACAGCAGCAAATCGACGACAAACTGCAGCATGTCGTTGCGCTCAAGCAGCAGCGCAAGACCATGAGCGAGGCGTTGCAGGAGCGCATTTTCAGACTCTTTGTGGTCCAGAATGCCCGAGGCGAGCGGCTCGACCTGATGGAGGTGTTCAGCCGATACTATGGCGAACCGGTATTGCCACCGTCGGGGGCAGGGGAGTGCTGTGCGCCACGCTTGCTGCAATATGCCTACCTGAATGCCCTCACGCCCATTTGCATGGCCGAGTTTTGGCATGGCGATTCGCCAGTGGGCGAGGTGCGGCATCATGGCCACTACTATCCGGCCTGCAGCAGCAAGTGCAAACCCATTCTTCACTTTATGTTGCAAGGGCTCGATGTGGAGCCCAACCCACTCGAAACGCAATCCTCGGCCCCCATCCGGGTGATATATGAAGACGACTGGCTCCTGGCCGTCGACAAACCTGCTGGTGTGCTTTCGGCACCTGGCAAACTCGATGTCGATTCTTTGCCACAACTGCTCATGCGCGAGCGGCCCGGCCTGCAACTCTATGTGGTGCATCGCCTCGATATGGCCACTTCGGGCGTGCTCCTGCTGGCCAAATCTATCGAAATGTGTAAAACCATGCAGCAACTTTTTGCCAGCCGCAAGGTCCAGAAGCGTTATGTGGCGTGGCTGCAGGGCGATGTGACCGACGATAGTGGCACCATCAGCCTGCCATTGCGGCCCGATATCAACCATCGTCCCTACCAGGTGGTAGACGAAGTGCACGGCAAGGAAGCCATTACCCGCTATGAGGTGGTAGAACGCTGTGAAGGCCGCACCCGCATGCTCTTCTACCCGCTCACAGGCCGCACTCACCAGTTGCGTGTCCATGCCGCTCACCATCGCGGCCTCAATGCGCCCATCGTGGGCGATGCCCTCTATGGCACCCCTGCCCAGTGCCTTATGCTCCATGCCGAGTGCCTCTCGTTCTCGCACCCCGTCACCCACCATCCTCTCACGCTCACGGCCCCTTCCCCCTTCTAATCATTTATGCACAAAAAAATATGCACCTTGCGAGTGCATATTCTTGATTCGTTCAGTTATGTCTTGTTAGGCTATTGCTGGGTTTCGTCATGCGACTCTATCCACACGTAGGCGCCTATGTCGATGCCCGAGCGGGCAAAGCGGTCGTTGCCGTAGCGGTCATAACGCGCTTTCTCAGGACAGTAGCTGCGGTTGCCGCGGGCAATGGCGTCGCTCTCGTTGCGCAGGCGGTAGTCGAAGATATAGTCCTCACGCGAAGCATAGAACTTGGGGTCGCCCTTCCACACGCAGTTAATGAAGTGTGAGTCGTCTTCGCCGTCCGACTTGAGCAGGCAGTTGCGCATATAGATGTTGTTGTCCTTGTTGTCGCCAATGTTCACGTCATAGCCCATGCCGTAGCTGATGCTGTTGTCGATGATGCAGTCGAGCGGACTGAACATCTTGTCGTCGTCCTGAATCACCCACGTGATATTGGGACCCTCGATGGTCGAGAACAGGTAATAGTTGGCAAAGGTACATTGTGTCATCCTGATTTTGCCACCGATAAATGCCACCACACCATAACGGGCATCGCTGAATTCGCATCCTTCAGCCTCTACCCACGCGTTGGCGGTGAGCAGCACATATTCGGCCGAGTTGTGTAGCACGCAGTTGAGCATGTGCAGGGCCACCTGGTTCTGGTCAGCACCTCCCACCTGCAGTCCCCAGGTGGAGCTATGCATATCCACATATTGCATCTCGTTGCCCGTACTGCCGCCGTAGATGGCGATGCCATCCCACTGCCCCGACATGATGTCGAAACTGTACTGGCCCACCACATGGTCCAGGCGGTCGCCACGCATCACAATGGGTTTGTCGGGCGTACCAATGGCCTTCAGTTTGCCTCCCACCTTCATCCAAGCCTTGTCGTGGAACAGCAGTTGTACGCCTGGCTCGATAGTGAGTGTTGCGCCTGGCATCACGGTGAGCGTGTCATAGACCACGTAGGGCTTGCCGGCACGCAAGGTGGTGTTGGTCGACACCGTGAAGTCTTTCAGGCGGGTCACGTCTTGGCCCCATGCGCTCACGGTCACGTGCTGCTGCACGCCATTGGTCTCGAAGTCGATGCGGTCAAAGAGTTCAACCGGTTCGTTCTTGCCGGTCTCGTCAAGGTAGCCTTCTACGAAGATGTAGATACTGTCGTTACCGCGTATTTCAATATCGTGAAACTCCGAACCCTTGGTGCCGTCAACATTCAGGTAGAACTTGGCTTTGCTGATGCCCGCCATCTTGATCGACGAGATGTTGATTTGCTTTTTGCTCTTGTTGTAGACCACAAACTGTTGCGTGGCCGAACCCTGAAGGGTCACAACCGTGTCAAAGCACAGCGTGTCGCACGAGAAAGCCAGCACATCGCTGCTGCTGGTGGTGAAGTTATCTTCGATGCAGCTTGTCATGACCACACCCAAGGTCAGTATCGATAGGATTGCTATAAGTATCTTTTTCATCTTTCTTTTGAAGGTTGTTATAATCCTATAACGAGGATTTGTGTGTTTTATTGCCTCGTCATTGTTTTTTGCGGCGTTTTCGCATGAGCAGGGTGGCGATGAGTCCCAGTGCAATCAAGGCAAAGGCTCCCAGTGCAATGTAGCCTATCTTTTTCATGTCCATGCTGCTGGCTGTTTCGCCCGACGCCTCGGCTGGGGCTTCACCTGCCGCATTCTCGTTCTCGGCAGCGGGTTTCTCGGTGATGTCGGGTTCGGGAGTGGCATAGGTCACCTCCACGATGTTCACGGCATTGCCGCCACAGCCCTGCCGGCCCTGCGAGGTGACAATCACCTTGCTGCCGTCGCGCGAGATGTCGAGCCCCACGGGATAGGAGTCGATGTCGATGCTGGTAATCATCTTCATGGTGCGGGTGTCAATCACGCACAGCTTACTCGCCGAGTTGCAGGCGGCAAAGGCAAAGTTGCCGCTGGGCGAGAGTTCAATGGTGCGGGTGCCGGTGCCCACCTGGCACGCAATCCATCCCGTCATGGGCGCTGTCTTGGTTCCCTGCTGCTCCATC
>JAEEVB010000048.1 GCA_016287065.1 Muribaculaceae bacterium | reverse complement strand
GGGTTACCCCGATGAGGCTGTACAGATCTTTCCCGTTCCGGGTACGGTCGAACTCACCTTTGGCGCCGCACAATTGGCACGCACGGGCCGTTTCGATGCTGTTATCATGATTGGTTGTGTGATTCGTGGTGGTACACCGCATTTCGATTATGTGTGCGACAATGCTACACAGGGCTGCGCCTACCTCAATGCCACGCAGCAGGTGCCTGTTATCTTCTGTGTGCTCACAACCGACAACGAGCAGCAGGCGCTTGATCGTGCTGGTGGGGCCCTCTGCAACAAGGGCACTGAAGCAGCCGATGCCGCCATCCAGATGGCAGCCTTCGCCCGTTCTCTCTAAATAATAATGAGAACTCCCTCAACCCTCAACTCTTAACCCTCAACCTCCTGCGAAGCAGGAATCAAAATAGCGACATCTGTCGGCTATCGCTCTGTTTGCGCGGTGGCTCTGGAGCAATCTCCTCTTCAACCACTTCCTCTTTGGGTTTGTGCGAGGGTGGGGTAGGAACGAGCCAGTCGATGTCGTCAAGGTCAATGAGCGGGTCGGCGGGTGTTTCTTCCAAGGCGGCAATCACTTCTTCTACCGCTTCCAGTGTCTTCTCCTCGGCATGGGCAGGAGTTACCTCCACACTAACTTCAGGCTTTTCTTCAACCTCAGGCTCTATGATGGGCTCTGTCTCTTCCTCGAGCGGAATGTCGATGTCTTCTATTGCCTGTTCGGCCTCTGGTGTGGTCATCACCTCCTCAACGGCCTCGTCCTGAATGGGTTCTTGAATTTCTTCGGGACTTTCAACAGATGGTTTAACGGCTTCCTCGGCGTTCTCGATAATCTGCTTCTTGCACTGTTCCACCTCATGCTCAAGTCTCACAATCTGCTCGCGGGCGCTTCCCAGTTCATCTTGGGCAAGTGTGAGTAGGGCGTTTGTGTCGCGATATTGTTCCGAGAGTCCCTCGTTCTTCTTCGACATCTCGTTCACGATGCCCTCCGTCACCTTCGATTCGGCTTGCAGCCTGTCAACCTCGGCTCGAGTCTCGTTCAACGCCTTCAGCGTTTCGGTGTATTTGGTCTTCAGGTCGTTATATTGGTTAGCCACCTCAATGTCGCGGCGGTTGCGCTTTTCCGATGTGTCGGCAGCCTGGCGCGTCAGCTTGCTGATGGTCTTCTCCAGTTCCTCGTTGCGTCTCTTCATACTGGCAATCTTGGTGTTCGTGGCACCGCTACTCGACTCATAGATGGCAAGTTGCTGTCGCAGGTCATTGATCTCCTGGTCCTTCTTCAACTTGATTTGCTCAAACTGTTCAATCTTCTCTTGCACTTCGGCAATCAGGTCACTATCGGGTTGTTCCTCGGCAAGTTGCTCCTCCAGTTGCTTGCAGCGCTGTTGCAGTTCCTTGAGGGCATCCTCTTTCTCAGCAAGTGTAGCGTTCAACTTCTTCACTTCCTCGCCCTTGGTCGAGGCATCGGCACGGAATTCAGTAAGCAGGGCATTGGTGATTTCCATCTTCTTCTGGTATTCCTCGGTCAGAGCTTCAACTTCACGCTTGTTCGATTCCATCGAGGCCACAGCCTCGTCGATATCGCTGAAGTCGGTATCACCGGCTTTCACCTTCATCACCTTGATTTTGTTGAGCAGACTCTTGTTCTCCAGTTCTAGCTGCTCACGCTCGCCCTCCAGATTGGCCACCTTGTTCTGCATGTCGTTATACTTGGCCAGCACAGCCCTGCGTTGGGCCTCAGTCGTCTTCACCTTTTCCTGCAGCTCTGTGATGGTCGACTTGTCGTTTTGATGGCTGTTGGCAACTTCGGCCTTGATCTGTTTCATAAAGGCATCAACCGAGGGTTTCAGTTCTTCGCCTATCGACTTGCGCTCGGCTTCTACGTCAAGGTTGTCGACTACAAATGGCGGAAGGTTGCGGTTCACGATGGCAATCACTTCCATCAGCAGCTGCTCCGTCACCTCATCGCTGCTCGTCTCGCTGGTAGTACCCTCGAGCGAACCACTCTCCTTGGCGGGTTCGTCATCGGTCTTGAAAGGATTCACGTAGGGCCGTTTGGCGGCACGTTCTCCATTAATGCCGTCTAATTCATCGTTTGGCTCATCTCCGTTATCCGAGAAACCGAATGCCCTTTTTATGCTGCGAAAGAATGCCATATGCTTTTATTTGTTTGATTGTTTCTTCTTGATTTTTATGTTGTTATTCGGGCTTCAGCACAATGCCTCGGCCCTTGGTGCCATTGATGGCCACCTTCATGGGGTGTTCAAAACGCACTATGCGTAGGTTGGCCGACTCATATTCAGGCTCAAACTGCTCCAGATACTCGGCGTGAAATGCCTCCCCCTCCACTTCGGGGTCTACTGTGAAATATCCCGCTCCAAACGAGGTCAGGTTCTGGAAGAAGTGTGACCCTTGGCTTGGCTCTATGTGTCTCCCGGGCAGTGCCACCTCGGCCAGCACTCGTGCCGACGAGATGTTGGCCCATTTCACTGGGATGCCCAATGCCTCGTCCGACGATCCCCAGCGCCCGGGACCTACCAGGATGTAGTTCTCGCCTTGCGCTGTAAAGTTACGATTAATTTTTTCAATTTCCATCGCAATGGCCACATTATTTGTATTGGAGAATGCTTCGGGTTTCACCACCACTATGCTTTTCAGGTTCTCCATCATACCGTGACCTAGTGCACGCGTCGATGAGAGCAGTTGCCGGCTCTTTTCGCTCTTGATGATTTCTTCATCGAGCATCTCGCTGCGGTCTACCATAGGGCGTATCTGCAGCCAGTACAACGTGCCTTTGTTCTCCTGTCCTGGTGCACCCAGATTGCAAGCAAACTCAATTTCGACGGGACGCCTCATGTACTGTGTGCCCAATTCAAGCATATATTGCGTTGCTTCGGCAAGCGGGAAGGTTTTATGCTTGAGCACATTGGCAAAGGTAACCAACTTCCTGCCAGGTCCCAAGTCATTATCTATGATGCGGCTGTTCTCGAAGTCATAGGTCGATACCAGCCCGCGCAGGTTACCCTCTTTGGCCACGTCTTGGATTGATACGGTGGTGATGCAGTCGCCTTCGTCCACGCTCACCTTCTCGTTGAAGTTCACGGTGTCAAGGGCATACATCTCGCGCTGGGTGTCGCGCAGTGCAAGCTCCACCGTGCTCGTCTGCAGCACATGCGTGGGTTGACTGGGGCAGAAACGCAATGCCATGCCGCCGTCAACAATATATTTGCCAAGGCCTGCCGCCACTTCAACAACGCCGTCGCTTGCCTCTTCGTCGCCCACGGGGTAGTAGTTGATAGAGCGACCCACTCCGGCAAACGAGGGGTAGAACAAATCGCCATGATGCACACCGGCAAGCTCTTGAATGATGACCGCCATCTTCTCCTGGTCAATCACATTGCTCGTCGCCACCATATAGGCCTTGCTCTCAGCAAAAAAGACCGATGCATATACTGCCTTGACGGCATCGGTGAGCAACTTCTTCATTCGTGAGCGGTCAGGCAAGTTAGGTATCATATAGGTGGCATAGACACCTGCAAAGGGTTGGTAATGGCTATCTTCCAAGAGGCTGGAACTGCGTATGGCAAGCGGACCGTCGATTACGTCGCAAATGGCCATCATGTCGTCCATCAGTTCATCGGGCAACCGCGCTTGCAAGAACAGGTTCAATATCTCCTCGTCGGGAATAGCCGACAATGCGGCAGGATAAAGCCCATTGATTTCCATGAACTGGTCAAACACATCGGTACACAGCACCACCGTGCGTGGTATTGTGATGTTGATCCCATGAAAGTTGTCACACTCAGGGCGTTCCTTGATCATCGCGTCGACAAATGCCAGGCCACGGCCTTTGCCCCCCAGTGAGCCCTGCCCGATGCGGGCAAAGTTGGAGTAGCGGTCAAAACGGTCTTTCTTGAACTCGGCCACCACACCGCGGTTCTTCATCTTGCGATAACGCACAATGGCGTCAAACACCAGTTGACGCACCGCCGGGGCCTCGTCAAGATTGTTGAAACGTCGCGTCTTCATTGCCTGTGCAATGGGGAATAGGGCACGCGAGTAGAGCCAACGCGAGATGTCGTTGCGCTGCGCATGGTAGTAGAGCGACTCTACGGGTATGTCGAAAATGTGGTCTTGTAGCCCTTTCAGGTCCTTGATACGCATGATTTCATCGCCGCTTTCGGGGTTGCGGATAATGAAGTCGCCAAAACCGAAGTTGTCCATGATGGCTTTCCCAAGGTCAACGGGCAATTTCTTCGAGTTCTTGTCCAGGAAAGTGCCATTGAAGGTATCGACCCGTTCGCGGTTCTCCGACTCGCTCGACTCGATGATGATGGGCAAATAAGGATCCTGACTGCGCAGGTAATTGGCGAGCCTGATGCCCGCCTGCTTGTCCTTGACGCCTTCGCGCTGGAACGACACATCGCTAATCACGCCCATGATGTTGTCGTGATACTGGTCATAGAGTTCCACGGCCTCTTCATAGTCACGAGCCAGCATCACCTTGGGGCGGCCGCGCTTGCGCAGCATGCGCTCGTGCGCATTGAGTGCCTCGGTCGAGAATATCACCGACTGCTGCAGAATGAACTTGTAGAGCGTGGGCAGCACCGACGAGTAGAAGCGCACCGAGTCTTCGACCAGCAGTATCATCTGTATACCTACATGCGTGATGTCGTTCTCGGCATTCATCTTGTCCTCGAGCAGCTTGATGATGGCCACCAGCAAATCCACATTGCCAAGCCAACTGAACACATAGTCAACGCCCGAGAAATCTTCCTTGCGCAACCGCCGCGACACCTCGCGAGAGAACGGCGTCAGCACCACAAACGGTGTCTGGGCATACATTTGCTTCATCTTCTTTGCGTTCTCAAATGTGTCAGTAATATCCACACCAGGCATTGCTATCACCAGGTCGTAGTTCTTGCTGGCAAGTTCCACATAGGCATCGTCGTAGTCGCTCACACGCGTCACGCGTGGCGGCGACGACAGGTTAAGCGACACATATTCGTCGAATATCTGTTCCTCTACTCTGCCATCCTCCTCCATGATGAATGCATCGTAGGGCGAGGCGATGAGCAAAACATTGTAGATGCGTTGCTGCATCAGATTCTGGAATGCAGTTTCTTTCAGCAGCAATTCGCTTAGCAGGGCATCGTTCATAGCAGCATTCTTTTTTTGAATGAACAAATTTACTCAAAAAGACCGAAGTTTCAAAACCACAGCCTCGTAAAACGCAAAAAATCTCACGACAGGCGGTATTCAACCGGGGTCATACCCGTGAGTCGCTTGAAGTACTTGGAAAAGAACGAGGCATTAGGGAAATGCATTTCATCGGCAATCGTAGCAGCCGATTTGCTCGAGTGGCGCAGTTCGGCCTTGATGCGCATCACCAGCGCACGGTCGATCCAGTCCTTGGCCGTGGTGCCGCTGGCCTGCCGTATCACCGTGCTCAGGTAACGCTCGGTAAGGCACATGCGGCGGGCATAGTACCCAATCTGATGTTCCTCGCTGCAATGCTCGTTCACCAGTTGCAAGAATCGGTCGAGCACGGTCTGCTCTCTGGAGCGTGAAGCCATGAGCTGCTCGAATTGCCGGTTGAACAATGCGTCGTAGTGATGCATGAGTGCCGCCACCAGTGAAGTGACCGTGGGGCGATGATAGTCAGGTTGGTTCACCACTTGCCATATCGTGTCGAGTATGTTGCGGGCAATGGCAATCTCTTGCGGTTCTACCTGAATTTGAATGTCGCGCACTTGCCCGTTGAAGGCCGACGGCATCTGCGATGCGGTGAATGGCATCGGGAAATCGGCAAACAAGGCTGTTCCGTAGATTTCAAGATTCTCGGTAATGCCTATAGGATTAATGATAGTGCCAGGCCCCAAATATACCAAAGTGCCAGCTTTCACCACGCGGTCGTGCAGGTTGAAATTGATGTGGCCCTCACCTGCCAGCACCATACCAAACCGGTGATCATTGATAATAAAAGGTGGCCCTTGCTGCATGATGGCCTCAAAAAAACTTGAGTCGCCGTGCAAAATGCCCAGTTCACGGTTAAAGTAGATTTTCTTGTGCATTTGCGCAAGATGAGGAGCAAAGATATCGCGCATTCGCGACAAGTCCATCAGTTTGGGTTCATTGGCCATAACAATCAATCTTTGTCCACAAAGATAATGCTTTTTGCCTAATTAATTGCCTTTTTCATCATATTTCGTACAAAAAGAACATTTCATCATTCAATCAGATAACGATTCGGAGTGAAAATGCATCTATCTTTGCACTGTGGAACTAAAAATGTTGCCAACATGAAAAAACTGAATTTATTGCTCATCTTTTTTGCCAGTGCGCTGGCTATGAACGGTCAGACTCTTGAAGAGTGCCAGCGCGCTGCCGAGCAGAACTATCCGCTCATCAAGCAATATGACCTGATTGCCAAGACCCGCGACCTCACCATTGCCAACATCGACCGCAAGACCTGGTTGCCTCAAATCACTGCAAGTGCACAAGGCACCTACCAAAGCGATGTGGCATCGTGGCCCGACGAGATGGGTGTCATGATGAAGCAGCTGGGCGTGAACATGCGAGGACTCTCGAAGGCACAATACCGCATGGGCATCGATTTAAACCAGACCCTCTACGACGGAGGTTCCAGCAGCGCAGCCAAGGCACTCGCCCGCGAACAGAGTCAAGTGGAGAGCGCCCAGATCGATGTCACCTTATATAACATTCGCTCACGCGTGAATGAAATGTACTTTGGACTGCTGCTCATCGACGAACGCATTGCCTTGAGCAGCAACCGCGACAACTTGCTCAAGAACAGTGAAGACAAGTTGGCCTCGATGTACAAACACGGAACGGCTTCGGCAAGCGAATATAACCTGATCAAGGCCGAACGCCTCAGCGCAGCGCAGCAACTTACCTCGCTTCAGGCTCAAAAGCAATCTCTGTCGAAGATGCTCGGTCTGTTGTGCGGCATAACGATAGATAATCCCGTCAAACCCGCCGACGTAGCCATCAGTGCCCAAACAACGAATCAGCGCCCTGAGCTGCAACTCATCGATGCGCAAATGCGTCTGATTGATGCCCAAGAGAAACAACTTGGCACCCAACTGATTCCCAAGGTGAATCTTTTTGCACAAGGCTACTACGGCTATCCGGGTCTGAACATGTTTCAAGATATGATGAAACGCACCCCCACGCTCAACGGCATTGTGGGCCTGAAAATGACATGGAACATGAGTGCGCTCTCCACCAGGCATAACGACAAGGCCAAGCTGCGCCTGCAGCGTGCCTCGCTTGAGAACAACCGCGAGACCTTCCTCTTCAACAACCGCCTGGAATTGGCGGGCATGGACGAAGATGTGAAACTCTACCGTAACCTCATGAAGCAAGACGAGGAAATCATCGGACTGCGCACCGATGTGCGCAAGGCAGCCGAGTCGCGGCTGGCTCACGGCATCATCGATGTGAACGACCTCATCAAGGAAATCAATAACGAGCATGCCGCCCGCATTTCGCAGTCGACCCACGAAATCGAAATGCTCAAGCGCATCTACGATATCAAAAACTCGATTAACAACTAAAACTACAAACATAATATGAAACGCATCATCGCAATTAGTGCATGCCTGGCCCTTATTGCCACAGCATGCAGTAAGAAGGAGAAAGAATATGACGCCACTGGCACCTTCGAGGCCACCGAGGTCACCGTGTCGGCCAAGGCTACCGGCGAGTTGCAGACATTCCATGTGGTCGAAGGGCAAACGCTTCTGCAAGGCGATTTGGCCGGCAACATCGATGTGACTCAGTTGAGGCTCAAGAAGGAAGAATTGGCCACCGCCGCACGACAAATGCAAGCCAATCAGCAGCAACTGAGTGCCAATCGCCGCGCTACCGACAGCAAAAAAACCGACCTTGAGAAGCAAGTGGCCGTCATCAAGCAGCAAATTGCCAACGCCAAGCGCGAACGCCAGCGGTTTACCGAACTGGTCAACGACGGGGCGGTGGCACGCAAGCAACTCGACGACATCAACTATCAGATTAGCGTCCTCGAGAAACAACTGACCGCCACTGCCGACCAACTCAGTGCCACCAACAAGAGCCTGGCGCAACAGAGCGCTGGCATCGACGCGCAAATCAGTGGCATCGATGCGCAGAAAGAGGGTATCAGTGTGCAGTCGGCTCAGCTCGACGACCAGATTGCCAACGCCAGCATCAAGAGTCCCATCACGGGAACAGTCCTTGAGAAATATGTCGAACAAGGCGAGTTTGTTACTGCCGGCAAACCGCTTTTCAAGATTGGTGACACAAAAAACATGTTCATCCGCGCCTATGTCACCTCGCAGCAGTTGCAGAACATCAAAGTGGGTCAGACCGTCAAGGTCTTTGCCGACTACGGCAACGGGAAAAAGAAAGAATATGACGGTACTGTGGCATGGATCAGCAACCGCTCAGAGTTCACACCCAAGACCATTCTCACCGACGACGAGCGCGCCGACCTGGTCTATGCCGTGAAAATCAGTTTTGTGAACGACGGCTTTGTGAAGATTGGTATGTACGGTGAAGTTAAATTCTAATCTCCTATCCCATGAACGCCATCGAAGTCAACCATGTGGGCAAGTGTTACGGCAAGGTGCAGGCACTCAACGATGTGTCGTTCACCGTAGCACAAGGCGAGGTGTTCGGGCTCATAGGGCCTGATGGAGCGGGCAAGACATCGCTCTACCGCATCCTTTGCTCGCTGTTGCTGCCCGATAGCGGCACTTCTCAGGTAGATGGCTACGATGTGGTGAAACAGATGCGACAAGTGAGGCAACGCGTAGGATACATGCCGGGCAAGTTCTCGCTCTACGAGGACCTCACGGTCGAGGAGAATCTGCGCTTCTTTGCCACGCTCTTCGGCACCTCCGTCGAGGAGGGTTATGACAGCATCAAGGCCATCTACTCGCAAATCGAGCGGTTTAAAGACCGTCGTGCGGGAGCCTTATCAGGGGGTATGAAGCAAAAACTGGCGCTTTCCTGCGCCCTGGTGCACTCACCGAGCGTTCTCTTCCTTGATGAGCCAACTACAGGCGTCGACCCCGTGAGCCGTAAGGAGTTCTGGGAGATGCTGGCCACGCTCAAGCAACGCAATATCACCATTGTAGCATCCACACCTTATCTCGACGAGGTGCGGTGCTGCGAGCGGGTGGCGTTTCTCGACCGCGGGCAGGTGCAAGGAATTGGCACGCCTGACGAGATCCTGACCCGGTTTGCCCACATCTTCAATCCGCCAGGCCTTGAACACGACAAGGGCATGAAGGCTGGCAGCGAAAATGTTATCGAAGTTGAACACCTTGTCAAGGCTTTCGGTTCGTTTCATGCGGTCGACGACATTTCGTTCACCGTGAAGCGGGGCGAGATATTCGGTTTTCTTGGTGCAAATGGCGCCGGAAAAACCACTGCCATGCACATGCTCACGGGACTCAATCAGCCCACAAGCGGCACGGGGCGCGTTGTAGGTTTTGACATTCGCACGCAACACGAACAAATCAAGAAGCACATTGGATACATGTCGCAAAAGTTCTCGCTCTACGAAGACCTCACCGTGGCCGAGAACATAAGGCTCTTTGGCGGCATCTATGGCATGAACGACAGCGACATATCCACCAAGACCGACGAGTTGCTGCAGCGCCTCAATTTCTTGGAGCACAAGCATACGCTAGTCAAGAGTCTGCCGCTTGGCTGGAAGCAGAAACTCGCCTTCTCCGTGAGCATCTTTCACGAGCCAGGCGTGGTGTTTCTCGACGAACCCACCGGCGGTGTCGACCCCGCCACACGCCGCCAGTTCTGGCAACTCATCTACGATGCGGCACATCGAGGCATCACCGTTTTTGTCACTACTCACTACATGGACGAAGCCGAGTATTGTGACCGCATCTCTATCATGGTCGACGGCAAAATCAAAGCCATGGGAACTCCGCAGGAACTCAAAGAGATGTACCAGCAACCCGACATGGACCATGTGTTCACTTTCTTAGCACGTCAAGCAACCCGTTCAAGCGATTAAAAGCCTATGAAACAGTTCATCTCGTTTGTTATCAAGGAAGCCAAGCACATTGTTCGTGATAAGCGCACGATGCTCATCCTCTTCGGCATGCCCACCGTGCTCATGCTGCTATTTGGTTTCGCCATCTCAACCGATGTCAGAAATGTGCGCACCATTGTGGTCACTTCACAAATCGACAACCAGACCCGCGCTGCCGTGGAGCGGTTGGGTGCATCGGAATATTTCACCATCACCGCCACAGTAGGGACACCTCGTGAAGCCGAACTCATGATTCGCAACCAGAAGGCCGACCTTGCCGTGGTTTTCGGTCACGATTTCGCTTCCAGGCACTCGGGAGTGCAATTCATCGTCGATGGCGCCGACCCTAACATGGCGCAGCAATGGACCAATTATGCGCAAGGGGTCATTGCCAATGTCGACACTGGGCCTGTCAATAGCAAGATGCTCTATAACCCCCAAATGAAGTCTGCCTACAATTTTGTGCCGGCCATTATGGGCATGCTGCTCATGCTCATCTGCGCCATGATGACCTCAATATCCATTGTGCGCGAAAAAGAGAAAGGAACCATGGAGGTGTTGCTCGTCTCGCCCGTAAGGCCCATTATGGTCATCATTGCCAAGGCCATCCCCTACCTGGTTCTGGCATTTTTCATTCTCATCGTTATCTTGCTCATGGCAAGGTTTGTGCTGGGAGTGCCGATTGCCGGCTCGCTCGTGTGGATTATAGCCGTGAGTGTGCTCTACATCCTGCTCGCGCTCTCGCTGGGATTGCTCATCTCCAACATTGCCAAGACGCAACTTGTGGCACTGCTGTTATCGGCCATGGTGCTGCTCATGCCTGTCGTCATGCTCTCGGGCATGATGTTCCCGGTCGAATCGATGCCCAAGGTGCTGCAGTGGATATCGGCCGTGGTTCCCCCACGCTACTATATCGAGGCCATGCGTAAACTCATGATCATGGGTGTGGGCATCGGTGAGGTGCTCAAGGAAGTAATCATTCTCGCTGGCATGACTGCATTGTTCTTGAGCATTGCTCTTGCTAAGTTTAACACAAGACTCGAATAAGGCCATGACACTGAAATATCTCATACAAAAGGAATTCCTGCAGATTCGCCGCAATGCTTTTTTGCCGCGCCTCATCGTTGCCTTCCCCATCGTCATCATGTGCGTGATGCCCTGGGTGATGAATATGGAGGTGAAGAACATCAAGGTGGATGTGGTCGACAACGACCGCTCCACCCTCTCACAGCAACTGGTGCATAGCATCGAGGCAAGCAATTACTTCATATTCAATGGACAGAAGGATTCCTATCGGTCGGCTCTCGGCGAGATTGAGAAGGGCAAGGCCGATGTAGTGCTGGTCATTCCGCAGCACTACAGCACCGACGTCGCTAAGGGCCTGCAACCGCAAGTGCTCATTGCCGCCAATGCCGTGAACGGCACCAAAGGTGCCATGGGGTCGGCCTATCTCTCACTGATTGTCACGGCTCATGTCATGCCTCAGGCAGCCGCCATTCAATCGCAGGTGTCCACACTGTTGCTCTATAACAAGAACCAGAACTACAAGGTGTTCATGATACCAGCCTTGCTCGCCATTGTGATGATGCTCATGACGGGTTTTCTGCCTACGCTCAACATCGTGGGCGAGAAAGAGGCGGGAACCATCGAGCAAATCAATGTCACACCCGTTTCAAAGTGGGCGTTCATTCTTGCCAAACTCATTCCTTACTGGATTATCGCCTTGTTTGTGGTGACCGTGAGTCTGTTGCTCGCCTGGGCACTCTATGGCATCACCAGCGCAGGGTCGCTTGGACTCATCTACCTGCTTGCCATGCTACTTGCCCTCTTCTTCTCGTCGTTCGGGCTCATTGTGTCCAATTACTCCGACAATATGCAACAGGCCATCTTTGTCATGTGGTTCTTTGTGGTGATTCTCTTGTTGCTCAGCGGTCTGTTTACTCCCACCCGCTCCATGCCATCGTGGGCCTACGCCACCACCTATGTCAACCCCATGCACTACTTCATCGACGCCATACGCACCGTGATGGTGCGGGGCGGCAACTTAGCCAGCATCGCGCATCAAGTGCTTGCCCTCGCCGCCATTGCGCTGGTCATGGGGGGCTGGGCAGTAGCCAGTTATAAGAAAAATTCTTGAACCAACCGCAAAACAACAGAGGCAATTACGCATTCAAGCGGTAATTGCCTCTATATGATTGTGTTTCAGTGATTTTGCGGTTTACTTTGCCTTGGCGGTCTTTTTAGCGGCAGCCTTCTTGGCGGTTGTCTTAGCCGCACCCTTGCTTGCCTTGCCGCGGACAGACTTCTTCGAGGCATTGGCCTCGTCGGCTACGATTTCGCGACACTGCTCAAGCGTGAGTTCCTGCGCCACATACTTGGCAGGAATCTTATAGTTCTGCTTGTTGTAGGAGATATAGGCACCATAACGGCCATTGAGCACCTGCATGGCAGGATCCTCGTCGAACGACTTGATGAGTTTCTGTGCCTCGGACTGGCGTTTCTCAACAATGAGTTCCTGCGCCTGCTCGAGTGTGAGTT
>JAEEVB010000291.1 GCA_016287065.1 Muribaculaceae bacterium | reverse complement strand
CAAGAGAAACTGCACATCACCACCGACAAGTCGCGTTATATGGCTGGTGACACCATCTGGCTGCGTGCCTTCGTGGTGAATGCCGCCACACATGAGCCTGTGGATGCCAGCAAATACTGCTATGTGGAACTGATAAATCCTTTCGACAGCGTTGAACTGCGCGTCAAGGTCAAAGAGAAGAACGGCACGATGCAGGGCTATCTTGCCTTGCCAGCCCAGCTTGCCGAGGGCAATTACACGCTCGCTGCCTACACCATGTTCATGCAGAGTCTCGACGAGGGCTACTTCTTCAAGAAACGCATCGAGGTGATGAGCGCCCACAGCACACGGAGCAGCATCGTGTGCGATGTGGAGCGAGACCCGAAAAACCCTGGCCGCGTGAGGGTCACAGCACATTATCTTGACCTGCACACAAGGGCCGAGAAAGAATTCAAGCAGATGACCTATGTGACATCTGATCAGTTCAAGCGGCATCATGGTCAGGGCAAATCACCGATGGCGTTCTCATTGAACGAGAAGGAGACCCGAGGCGGGGCGGTGCTCGTGCGGTTCGACGGCTTCAGCAAGTTTGTGCCGTTGCCACCCGATGATGAGCAGGCCGAGGTGCGCTTTTTCCCTGAAGGGGGTTATCTTGTGCCTGATGCGAGGAATCATGTGAGCGTGAAAGCGCTGCATGCCGATGGCAGCGAGGCCACTGCCACTGGCCGTGTGCTGGATGGCAGTGGCAAAGAGGTGGCGTCATTCATAACCGGCCATGCGGGTATAGGCGACTTCTACTTTGAGCCGCAAGCGGGCATGGCCTATAAAGCGGTGTGCCGTCTGAATGGCATCGACACAGAACGTGAGTTTGAGTTGCCACAAGTGAAGAGCAATGCCACCATAGTGCAGGTAGAGACTGAAACCGACGGGCAGATTCACATCCGTTCGGTGGGGGCAAAGTCAGCCCAGAGCCTCATCATGGTGCAGCAGCGCGGCATTCTGCTTGCAACGGGAGCCGACAGCATCACTTTACCCGGTGAATCGTTGAGTGCAGGAGTTGTTCAGGTTTTGTTGCTTGATGAGCGACTGCGCCCGCTGAGCGAGCGGCTCGTCTTTGTGCATGACACGAAAACACATGGCATGAAGGTAGCGTGCGACAAGGATGCCTATTCGAGCCGCGACCGTGTAGTGGTCACGACCAGCCTCGAAGGCCTTGCCACCCCTGCGGGCAACTACG
The DNA here is from genome assembly GCA_016287065.1 of Muribaculaceae bacterium. Taxonomy (GTDB): domain Bacteria; phylum Bacteroidota; class Bacteroidia; order Bacteroidales; family Muribaculaceae; genus Sodaliphilus. Next base: position 1,290 of record JAEEVB010000291.1, on the reverse strand, counting down.
CCGTGAGCGTGACCGACGACAAGTCGGTCTTGGCCGACAGCACTTCGGCCATAGCAGTGAACCTGCTCTTGCAGTCCGACCTGCGAGGACATGTGCCCAACCTGTCCTACTACTTTGCACAAAAGGGGCGTGAACATGAGCTGGATGCAATGCTCATGACGCATGGCTGGCGACGCTACGACATACCGGGCGTGCTCCGAGGGCAGATTGCCGAACCATCATTTCCCATAGAGCAAGGCTTTTCGGTGACAGGCACAGTTGTCAGTGAGTGGAAGAAGACACCAATTAAAGGCGGCTCGGTGCAGGTGCTTGTGCCCAAGTTGGGTTATGGCAACACATTTCCCACCGACGATGAGGGCTCATTCGTCATAGAGGGGTTTGAGCTGCCCGACAGTGCACTGCTGGTGCTTCAGGCCTACAACAGCAAGGGCGGTCAGGAGATGAATGTGGCATTGAATCTGGAACAGCGCCCCGCTATCACTTCGGCTGGCATGAAAGGTGAAAATAGAGTCGTGAGGAATGTGGTGAATGCGTTTAAAGACATTGATTTAGGCGATTTCCTGGAAGCAGAGGCAAAGCGTATGCAGTATATCGACGGCATGCGCAACATTGTGCTCGGTGAAGTGGAAGTAACTGCTCTAGCCAAAGAAGAGCCTAAAGACGTGTTTCAGCAGCTTGCAGCTCGTTCATTTGATGAGGAATATATGGAAGAACGCCAAATTACCTCGATAGAAGACGCTGTCAGGCGCATTGCCGGCATCAGGATAATTGGCGGACGTGTGATATCGGCACGCACCGGCGGTAATGTGGGATTCTTCCTTGATGGGGTATATGTGGAACCCATGCAGTATGCCCTGGGTAATGGTAGCGGAGTGTTTATAATCAGGCAAAAGCATGAAACTGACATATCTAATGTCAGTGAAATCAAATCAATTGAAGATGAGATGAAGGAGTTGCTGGAGTCAGGTACGGTGAGCAACGCAGTTATCTTGCAGGAACTTGACCAGCAGGTGCCGTTTCAGGCCATCAAGCGCATCGACTATATTCAGCCACAAATGGCTGTGGCTTTAGGCCATCGAGGCACCGATGGCGGTGCCATTATGATTACCACCAAAGACGGGGTCAACAAATACAGGAATAAGGACATGAACCCTTATCTCAAGACATATATGATGCACGGGGTCCAGAGTCCGGCTGAATTCTACAGCCCAGACTATGACCTGGACGACTGTGGCAAGGCACCCGGCACCGATTTGCGCAACACCCTCTACTGGAATCCATGTGTGCAGG
>JAEEVB010000047.1 GCA_016287065.1 Muribaculaceae bacterium | reverse complement strand
TCACTCAGTATCTGATAACCTTCAGTAACGATGCGGTTGCCGGCGGCTATACCACTTGTCACCGCTATGAAATTGCCCATCATCGGGCCTACGGTCACCTGGGTGCGGTGTGCCTTGTTGCTGCCATCGACCACCCACACGAAGTTACCGCCATCGGGACCGCTCTGCACGGCCATTACAGGCACATACACGCTTGCCCTCGAACTTTGCTGAAGGCCGGGGAAACTCACCCTGGCCACCATACCAGGCAATAGCTTGTGCTCGGGATTGGCCACATTGATGCGCACATCATAGGTATGCGTCAGCACATCGCCCTGCACCCCTTTCTCGATGCGTCCACCATGAAATCCTTTATTGATGGCGTCAACGGTAATCAACGACGGAGTGCCGGGGCCCAGGTTCTTGAGTTCGGCTTCGGGTATCGACACTTTCACCTTCACGGTGCTGATGTCGAGAATGCTCACCACTGCCTGCGAGGGCAAGGCAGTCTCGCCCACATCGAGTTGCTTGCGGCCTACCACACCGCTCACGGGCGCAATGAGACGCGTGTCGGCAACACTCTTGCGGGCTATCTGTTCGGCAGCACGCGCCGAGTTCACACCCGAGCGAGCCGTGCTCAATGCCGTCTCGGCCTGGCGGAGCCGTGTCTCAATCTCCACCCACTTGATTTCGGGCAACGAACCGTTGTCGTGCAATATCTTCATGCGGTCGTAGGCATCCTTGGCCTGGGCATAGGTAACCTCGGCTTGTTTCACCATGTCGTGGGCCTGAACGGTCGAAGCCTGGGCCATTGCCACACCGCTGTTAGAACTCGACGCATCAACCTCGGCAAGCAACTGGCCACGATGCACCATCTGCCCCTCATGCACCAGCATGCGCCTGATTACACCCATTGTGGTGAAACTCACGGCGGTGGCTTCGCGCTCCTCCACCACGCCCACATAGGTCACACCCTGGTCGCCCGAGGCTACCGTTGCCACTGCCGTCTCTACTCTGATTGGTGATTTTTGTTGTTGGTCGTTTTTGTTGCCACAACTGGCTAAAACAAGAACTATCAATAACAGAAAAGTAAAATTTTTCATTGCTTAATTATATTTTTGGTGCAAAATTAAACAAAATACACCCTTTTAGAATATTATAAATAACCATATATATGTTGGTTTTATCTGCATTTTTACATATAGAACAAAATATAGTACAAATCGCACATTCATTACCGCCAACTTTTCGTATTTTTGCAAAAACTATTGTCACGCACATGATTCATCAAGAAGAAATATCGCTCAAGTCGCTCACCGAGCACGAAGGTATACAAATCAGCTACTCCGACAACGACATTGCGCTGGTCGACAGCATCCAGAAGTTTGCCGAGCTGAATGCGGCCCACATCGCAATGAATGCCATCGTGTTTTGCACCAATGGCATCGTAAAAGCTCACATGGGAAGCAAGGTTATGGAATTGCGCAAAAACCAGATTTCAGTCGTCCCGCAAAATGTGATTATCACCGACATCATGGTCAGCCCCGACTTCGACATAAAAGCGCTGTTCTTCACGGGCGAGATTCTGCACAATTCGCTGCTCGAGAAAATGAGTCTCTGGAACGATGTCATGTATGTTCAGCGGCAGCACATCATCACCTTAGAGGACGATGAGTTCCTGTTCTACACCAGTTTCTTCGATATGCTCTCCTCGGCCATCAAGCGACAGCAGGACAACCCCTATAGCGCCGAAGTGATTCGCGCCTTGTTGAGGGCAGCCATCCTGGCCCTGTGTGGAGGAATGAAGCAACTCAATCACCTCAATGACAACGATGGCGTGGCACCATCGGCCAACTCACACTTCCAGCGATTCCTGAATCTGCTGCACAACAGCGAGGTGAAATACCGGCCTGTCGAGGCCTATGCGAGCGAACTCTGCATTTCGCCCAAGTACCTCACCGCCATTTGCAAGAAACACTCGGGCAAGACGGCAAGCGACTGGATTCGAGAACAGGTGCTGGAAGAAATTCGCTACTACCTGAAGCAAACCGACCTGAGCATCAAGCAGGTGTGCGACCGCATCGGTTTCTCCAACCCCTCCTTCTTCGGCAAGTATGTCAGGCAGCACCTGGGCATGACCCCCATCGAGTTCCGCAACTCCTAACCCATCACCCTCATCTGAGCGATTTTGATAAAAAAAACGGGTGTTTTTAACCTATTATGAAAATTTACTTGTAATTTTGCGGCACTAAAACCGAATTGCAGCAGAACGGCTTGTCGCTCGTGAAGGTGCTTGCACCCGACCGAGAGGAAAGTCCGGGCAACACAGAGCATCACATTTCTTAACGGGAAGCCGGGGGTGACCTCGGGGTTAAGGTGACAGAGAATAACCGCCACAGTGCGACGCGTCGCACCGCGGTAAGGGTGAAAAGGCGAGGTAAGAGCTCACCGGGCGCCACGGCGACATGGCGTGCCGCACCACCTGTGAGTTGCAAGGTCAAGTATACCGGCATCTAAGGGCTGCTCGTCCATTGCCGGGGGGTAGACTGCTATACCGCACCAGCAATGTTGCGGACAGATAAATGACAGGCATCTGCGGAAATTTGCCCGCAGACACATAACCCGGCTTATAGTTCTGCTGCATTCTTTTTTGCTACTACGGGGCTTTGCCCTTCACCATAATAACAAGACTACAAACTATGAACATTTTCCGCACCATAGCCTACCGTGCCATCAAGCTCCAGCGCAAGTGCCAGCGAGCCGTGCGCTACTGCAGCACCAGCGTGTGGCAGGAAGAGAAAAAGAGCTGGTGGGTGAATGTCATCAAGACGCTCAACCTCACCGTGCGTTCGTTCACCAACAAGCAACTGCAGCAGCGTGCAGGGTCGCTCACCTATCACACCGTGCTCGCCGTGGTTCCTGGCCTCGCCATGCTCTTCGCCATTGGCCGCGGTTTCGGGTTCCAAAACCTGTTGCAAAGCGAACTTTTCAAACTTTTCCCCGCTCAGCAAGAGGCGCTTAAAGAGGCATTCACCTTTGTCGACGGATATCTCTCGCAAACTTCGCAAGGCCTGTTTGTAGGCATTGGCATCGTAGTGCTGCTGTGGACGCTCATCTCGCTGATGGGCAATGTAGAAGATGCCTTCAACTATGTGTGGAATGTGCGCAAGGGGCGCAACTTCTACCGCAAAATCACCGTCTACACTACCCTATTCGTGCTGCTCCCCATTCTCATGATTTGCTCGGCAGGTATCTCCATTTTCATGTCAAATGCAGTGCAGGAATCAGTGCGACTCGATTTTCTTTCGCCCTTCCTGCTCAAATTGCTCGACTATACCCCGCTGTTCATCTCATGGCTCATCTTCACGGCGGCTTTCTGGCTTATTCCCAACACCAAGGTGAAATTCAAGTACGCCCTGATTTCGGGCTTCGTCTGCGGTACGGCCTTCTACCTGCTCCAATGGCTTTTCGTGAGCGGACAGATTTATGTTGCCAAGTACAACGCCATCTACGGCAGCTTCGCATTCCTGCCCTTGCTGCTGCTCTGGATCTACCTCTCGTGGATGATTGCCATGATTGGCGTGGGACTCACCTACTCCATGCAAAACTATGTGAACTACAGCTACCACGACGACATCAAGCACATTTCGGGCAACTACCTCGACGATGTGACCCTCGTCACTCTGGCCGTCATTGTCAACCGATTCCAGAACAAGCAGCAGCCCTGCAGCGCCAACATGCTCACACGGTTCTACAACATGCCCGCCGAACTCACCGCCAAGGTACTGAATCGCCTCAAGGACGCCAAACTCATCTCGGTGCTCCAGAGCGAGGAAGACGACGACCGCTTCCAGCCAGCCTTCAACATCGACGAAATGACCGTCAACAGCGTGCGCAAGGCACTCGACTCGGCCGGCAAGTCGCACTTTGCCAAGAAGGTCGACACCCGCTTTGCCCACGCCATCGAGCAGCTCCACCAGCTCTACCAGCAGCAGGCCCTCGCCGGCGACCTCCTCGTCAAGGACCTCCTCCCCAACGAATAAATTCTTTCAGCATAAACAAACAAGAGGATGCGCCACTAGGCACATCCTCTTTGTTCTCTTTATCCCAATTCGGTCATTAGGATTTTTGTTAGAACAGATTTTATTTTGTGCAGCTTGTGACGCTGACGGTGCAAGCATAGCGGGCTATGGTAAGATGTCAGCGGAAACAAGATGCCAAAAGAAAACTGTTATGGCAAAAAAGATTATATAACAAACCTTTTCGGCCTAATGACCGATTTGGGTTCAGGGTTTTACTGGATGATAATCTTACGACCATTCATGATATAGATGCCCGGCGTCGTGGGTTTCGTGGTGTATCTGCGACCTTGCAGGTCATACCATGCGTCGTCTTGCACAGGTGTGGGCAATGCGATTTCAACCACACGCGTAATGATACTCTCTTCGTCGGTAATGTTCATGATAATTCTACGCACAGTCTTCTCGCCGGGCAGGCCTAGGCCGTTGCCCAAATCAACAAGAATGTAGGCGTGGAATGCGTTCACATAATCATAACTCGTGGGATAGACCAGTTTGTCGTCAGGTCCCATATACAGGTTGGCGGTTTCCATGATTTTCCATGATTTCCCCACCGTTCCCATCCTTCCCCTCCATCCCCAGATTTCCACCTTTGCAATTGAGATTATTAATAGTAGCGTCATTGCAACCTTTTGTCCTTCTGTTCTTATGTCTAAACTACTTTTGTCCTTATGTCCTTCTGTCTAAATAACTTTTGTCCTTATGTTCTTTTGTCTAAACTACTTTTGTTCTTATGTTGTCTAAATAACTTTTGTTTTTCTGTCTAAAAATAAAGAATTGTTCCTTTCTCGTGTAAAGCGCGACCCTGGAACAAAGAATATCAAAAAAATTCACTACCTTTGCAGCCTGATTCACAATAACCCAAACTATTATGGCATTTTTCAAGAATTTCTTCTCAAAAGAGAAAAAAGAGACATTAGATAAAGGTCTGAATAAGACCAAAGAAGGCGTGTTTTCCAAACTCAAGCATGCCATTGCAGGCAAGTCGCGCATCGATGATGACGTGCTCGACAACCTCGAGGAAGTGTTCATCACCAGCGACGTAGGCGTCGACACCACCCTCAAAATCATCGACCGCATCAACGAGCGCGTAAAGCGCGACAAATATGTAGGCACCGAAGAACTCAACAACTTGCTATGCGACGAAATCACACAGATGCTCGTCGATAACGACAATGCCGATGCCGAAGACTTCACCGTGCCCGACGCCAAGAAACCCTATGTGATCATGGTGGTGGGCGTGAACGGCGTGGGCAAGACCACGACCATTGGCAAACTCGCCTATCAGTACAAGCAGGCCGGCAACAAGGTGGTGCTCGGTGCGGCCGACACCTATCGCGCCGCAGCCGATGAGCAGCTCGAGATTTGGGGACGCCGCGTCGACGTGCCTGTCATCAAGCACAACATGGGCACCGACCCTGCTTCGGTGGCCTTTGATGCCGTGAGCAGCGCCAAGGCACAAAATGCCGACGTGGTCATCATCGACACTGCCGGTCGTCTGCACAACAACATTGGCCTGATGAACCAGCTCACCAAAATCAAGAATGTGATGAAGAAAGTGTTGCCCGACGCTCCACACGAGATTCTCCTCGTACTCGACGGCTCCACAGGCCAAAATGCCTTTGAGCAGGCCAAGCAGTTCACCGCTGCCACCGAAGTCAACGCTCTTGCCATCACCAAGCTCGACGGCACCGCCAAGGGCGGCGTGGTCATTGGCATCAGCGACCAGTTCCAGATTCCCGTCAAGTACATCGGATTGGGCGAAGGCATGACCGACCTCCAGATTTTCCGTAAAGAGGAATTCGTGAAATCCCTCTTCGGCCAATAATTCTGCCGGATGAAACGCAACACCATCCACATCATCTCACTGGGTTGCTCCAAGAATCTCGTCGACTCCGAGCGCCTTATACGCCAACTGCAAGCCAATGGCTACACCGTGGCCCACAACCCCGATGTGGTCGATGCCGACATCGTCGTGGTCAACACTTGCGGCTTCATCAGCGATGCTCAGGAAGAGTCAATCAATACCATCCTGCAACTTGGTGAGGCCAAGCGCCAACGACGCATCAAGCGGCTCTATGTGATGGGATGCCTGGCCGAGCGATTCATGGCACAACTCATCGACGAACTGCCCGAAGTCGACAAGTTCTACGGCAAGTTCAACTGGAGCCAGCTGCTCACCGACCTCGGCAAAACCTACCGACAGGAACTCGAGCACGAGCGCTTCCTCAGCACGCCTCCACACTACACCTACCTGAAAATCTCAGAGGGTTGCAACCGCTTCTGCGCCTTCTGCGCAATACCTCTCATTACTGGCCGACACACATCGGTGCCCATTCCGCAGCTGCTCAAGGAAGTGAAGCATCTCGTTGCCAAGGGCGTAAAGGAATTCAACGTCATTGCCCAAGATCTCTCGTCCTACGGCAAAGACCTCTATGGCCGCCTCGCCTTGCCCGAACTCATTGAGCAAATGGCTGCCATCCCCGGCGTTGACTGGATTAGACTCCACTACGCCTACCCCACCGAGTTCCCTTACGACATCTTGCCCGTCATGGCACAGCATCCCAACGTTTGCAGCTACCTCGACATTGCGCTCCAGCACATCAGCGATAACGTGCTCACCAACATGCAGCGACACATCACCAAGGCCGAAACGTTGGAACTCATCGACCGCCTGCGCCGTGAAGTGCCCGGGCTGCACCTGCGCACAACCCTCATGGTGGGCTTCCCCGGCGAGGGCGACAAAGAATTTCAGGAGCTTCTCGACTTCGTGCGTCAGGCACGCTTCGAGCGCATGGGCGCATTTGCCTATAGCCAGGAAGAGGGAACCTATGCCGCCAAGCATCTGACCGACGACATTCCCAATACCGTCAAGCAGCAACGACTGCAGCAACTCATGGAACTCCAAGAAGATATCTCCATGGACATCCAGCAACAAAAGGTTGGGAAAACGCTTCGCGTCATTATCGACCGAGAAGAAGACGACTACTACGTGGGCCGCACCGAGTGGGATTCGCCTGAAGTCGACCCCGAGGTACTCATCAGTAAAGACAAACCGCTGAAGACTGGTGAATTCTACAACGTGACCATCTCCGAAGCCATGCCCTTCGAGCTCTATGGCACAGTCAAATAAAAAAAGCGGAGTCAATCCGCTTTTTTATCTTCAGTCTTTTCTTCTTCATCTTCATACCTGCCATACTGGCTCTCCTCGCGTTCCTGGCGCAGACGCTCCTTCTTCTTCAGCACAAAGTAGAGCAGCACAATGATGCCGAGACTGATGCCAATCACACCAAAGTAGTAGAGATACTCACCATCGGCAAGCCGTTGACGCGAAAGATAGGCCATAACAGCCAGATAAACCAACATCAACAAGGGTATCACAACGTGTCGTTTAAGCTTTTTCATCTTCTTCCATCTCCTGTTTATAGGGTGATTCTTCGGGATTGAATGCACCGCTCATTAAATACTTGTAAATCTTGCCACAGGCCCACGCATCTATCGCTGCATACTGTTGCTGCGATTCCGAGAGACGGTCAATTTCCCAGTTGGTGAGCTGCTGACCCTTGCTTATCTTCTTGTTAAACAAGATGGCAAAGATCTTCTGCAGGCTCGCTTCGCCTATCTGGTAGTCGCGCACAAACTCCTGCAGGTCAATGAATCCCTCGGGCTCCACACCAGTCACCGTGTGAAGCTTGGCAAAGTCGTCACGTAGCGACAGCCCCACTTTGAGGCATTGCGGGTCGGCAAGATAATCGGCAAGCACCTCGGGTATGCCAATGCGGTTCACCCTGAACAGGAAGCACTCTTCAGGCGTTGCAATCTGCATGAGTGCCATCTTGTGCGTCACGCCCTTCTTGAACGATGGGCGTGTCTCGGTGTCAAATCCCACCACCGGATAACGCCGCAGCACCGACACCGCTGGCCTTACTTGGCTCAGCGCGTCAATCACATAGATGGGACCATCGTAGTGCACCAGTTCCATCTCATGTATCTTCTCCTTGTCAATGCGCAGTGTGTACATCTTTCTTCTATCGTCTCCGTGAGCCATACCAACGGGTTTATTATACCAAATCGGTACTCATCGGCTTGGGCATTGCAAAGGTAGCGAAATTACGCCGCCCACGCAACCCTATTGACATAAAAAAGAGAGACTCGCTGGCAATCTTGCCGCAAGTCTCTCTTGGTATGTTATTTTCAATGAATCTGCTTAAGAATCATTTAAGAGCTTCCTGTACCTTATCGTTAGGCACGATCTTTTCTTCAAATACGTAAGCACCGGTCTTAGGCGAGCGAACCAGCTTGATCACTTTGCTGAACGAACGGCCTTCACCTGTCTGCAGGGTTGCAACTACTTTTTTTGCCATAGCTCAAAAATATTATTTAATTTCTTTGTGAATTGTATACTTTTTCAGATAGGGGTTGTATTTCTTCAACTCCAAACGCTCTGTTGTGTTCTTGCGGTTCTTTGTGGTGATATAACGCGACATTCCGGGCACACCGCTTGCCTTCTGTTCTGTACATTCAAGAATCACTTGAACGCGATCGCCTTTAGCTTTCTTTGCCATAATTCTTCTTCAATTTTTTAGAGTGCTTTGATTTCTGTTAAATGACCCTCGGTGGCGGCTTTCTTCAGAGCTGCATCAAGACCAATGCGGTTGATGATGCGCAGGCCAGCTGCCGATACTGTTAAGCGAATCCATTGGTCCTGTTCGGGCCAGTAGAATTTGCGGTTGTGCACGTTCACGTTAAATTTACGTTTTGTTCTTCTTTTAGAGTGCGATACGTTGTTGCCGGTGATCGCCTTCTTGCCAGTGATTTCGCAAACTTTTGACATAGTACTTATTATTAAATTTGTTTTTCTTTGTTTGATTTTTGATTTCCGAGACGGCAACTTCTTCGTAGCAAGTACAATATTCTACGGCTTCGAGTCACTCAACAAGTGCCACGATGTGAGAAGTGTCATCGCAGCAGCCTGCTTCGTTCATTTTCAGCTATTTCATATCGTCCTACGCTTTATGGCGCGCTTGCATCACTGCGGGCCATCGAAGTTTCAACGATCACATCACAGAACAGGACTAACGGGGAATTCGTTGATTCCTGTCTCGAAATCGACCGCAAAATTACTAACTATTATCGACATACACAACTTTTCCCGCAATTTTCTCAAAACTTTTTTATAAAAGCGGTATTACTCATGATTTCTGGCAAATCTTTACGGGTCGGCAAACAGCTCCGAAATCACGTCATTGCTCACCATCACACCGCTGCGAGCGAGCCTGTAGACGCTATCCTCTCGCTCCATAGTGCCATTCTCGAGAAACCGTTCTGCCTTGGCCCTGAACAATTCGACTTCAGCATGCCCGAAACGACGCTCCAGTTCCTCCACATCCAGTCCACGGCTCGTGCGCAAGGCAAGCATCACCATTTCGTCATACTGCTCAGCGAGGCCCAACTGTTCGCGCTCACATGGCAACACGCCAGCCTCAAGACCGCCCATATAGCGTTCCATATCAGCAGGATTAAAGCTACGCACCGCCCCTCCATCGTAGCTGTGTGCCGCTGCACCAAGCCCCAGATATGGTGTTCCGTCCCAATAGCTCGAGTTATGCTTCGATTCAAAACCCGGCAAGGCAAAGTTCGATATCTCGTAGTGCATATAACCAGCCTGTTGCAACTGTTCCACAAGCACCTCATACATGCGCACAGCCAACTCTTCCTCCACTTCCTTCACCTCGCCGCGCTCACGCATGCGCCACAGAGGTGTTCCCTCTTCATAACTCAAGCAGTAGGCCGAGATGTGCTGCACACCTAGCGATGCTGCCATATCCACATTTCGCCGCCATTTGTCGAGCGTCTGGCCAGGCATGCCGTAAATCAGGTCGATGCTGATGTTCTGAATGTCACCTTGTCGCATCACCCTCACTGCATCAAGCGCCTGCCGTGCGGTGTGTCGTCGGTTGATGAAACGCAGGTCCTGGTCATCAAAACTCTGCACACCCATGCTCACCCTGTTCACACCTGTAGCCTTGTAAGCATCTATCAAATCAGTGGTCACATCATCAGGATTTACCTCAACGGTAAACTCTTGTAATTTAGACAAATCTAAAGCGTGGCTTAAACCATCAATCAAACCAATAAACTGAGGTTTCTCAAGCAGCGATGGAGTGCCACCGCCCACATAGAGCGTGCGCACCTCGCCAACCAATTCGCCACTGCGCAAGCCAGCCTCTTTCACCACGGCCGACACATAACGGTCCATCATCGCCGAGCCACATGCCAGCGAATAGAAGTCGCAATAGATGCACTTGCGCTTGCAAAAGGGAATATGTACGTAAATTCCTGCCATAATCAAGGGCAAAATTAGGAAAACAACACGATAATTAGAAAATAGTCAATCATTTTTTTCATTTTTCTTTATATTTTCGGCTTTTATCCGTAAATTTGTGGGCTAAATTGGCAAGACTCCGTGTCGCGCCGATTCCAAATATTGGAAATTTTAAACTAAACATCAAATAATCAATAATTTCATTAATTAAATGAAGGCTTACAAAACCAACGAGATTAAAAACGTCTCTCTCTTAGGAGGCAAGGGCTCTGGTAAAACCTCTCTTGCCGAATCTATCATGTTCGAGTGCGGCATGCTTAACCGCAAGGGCACTATCGACAACGGTAACACAGTTTGCGACTACTTCCCCGTAGAGAAAGAATACGGCTACTCCGTGTTCTCTACCCTCTTCTACGCCGAGAAGAATGGCAAGAAAATCAACTTCATCGACTGCCCGGGCAGTGACGACTTTGTGGGTAACGTTATTACCGCCCTCAACGTCACCGACGCTGGTCTGATGCTCATCGACGCACAGTATGGCGTGGAAGTTGGCACTCAGAACCAATATCGCACTGTGAACCGCATCAAGAAACCGCTCATCTTCGCCATGAACAAGCTCGAGGCCGAGAAGAGCGACTTCGACAACGTGCTCACTCAACTCAAGGAAGTGTTTGGCAACAAGGTTGTGCCCATCCAGTTCCCAGTTTCTAGCGGTCCTGGCTTCAACAGCATCATCGACCTCCTGCTCATGAAGCAGCTCACTTATAGCGGTGATAGCGGCAAGGCCACCATCAGCGACATCCCCGCCGAACTCGCCGACAAGGCCGAGGAACTTAAGGCAAACCTCTTCGAGATGGCTGCCGAGAACGACGAGGAACTCATGATGAAGTATCTCGACGAGATGGAACTCAACGACGAGGAGACCATCGACGGTATCCGCAAGGGCCTCATCGACTGCAGCATCATTCCTTTGATGTGCTGCAGCGGCGAGAAGAACATCGGCGTCGACCGTATGCTCGAAATCCTTAGCGAGATTGTTCCCGCCCCCACCGACATGCCCGCAGTGAAAGACACCGAAGGCAACGAGGTGAAGATCGATCCCAACGGCCCCCTCAGCCTCTTCTTCTTCAAGACCACCGTTGAACCCCACATTGGTGAGGTTTCTTACTTCAAGGTGATGTCAGGTACACTCAAGGCTGGTACCGACCTCAACAATATGAACCGCGGTTCCAAGGAGCGCATTGCTCAGCTCAACGCAGTTTATGGCCTTGGCAAGACTCAGGTCGACATGTTCGAGGCTGGCGACATTGGCGCTACCGTGAAGCTTAAAGACGTTCGCCGTGGCAACACCCTCAACGAGAAAGATTGCGAACACGTTTACGACTTCATCCAGTATCCCGCTCCCAAGTATCAGCGTGCCATCAAGCCTCAGAACGAGAGCGAGATTGAGAAACTCGGTGCAGTGCTTAACCGCATGCACGAGGAAGATCCTACATGGCTCATCGAGCAGTCAAAGGAATTGAAGCAGACCATCGTTTCGGGTCAGGGCGAATTCCACCTGCGCACCCTCAAGTGGCGCATCGAGAACAACGACAAGGTGATGATCGACTACCTCGAGCCCAAGATTCCTTATCGCGAAACCATTACAAAGGCTGCTCGCGCCGACTATCGTCACAAGAAGCAGTCTGGTGGTTCTGGCCAGTTCGGTGAAGTGCACCTGATCATTGAGCCTTATAAAGAAGGCATGCCCGATCCCGACACCTACAAGTTCGGCAATCAGGAATTCAAGATGAGCGTACGCGACAAGCAGGAAATGACTATGGAATGGGGCGGCAAGCTCGTCATCTACAACTGTATCGTTGGTGGTGCTATCGACGCTCGCTTCATCCCCGCTATCGTCAAGGGTATGATGGACCGCATGGAACAAGGTCCTCTCACCGGTTCTTATGCTCGCGATGTACGCGTTTGTATCTACGATGGTAAGATGCACCCCGTGGATAGTAATGAAATCTCCTTCCGTCTGGCAGCTCGTAACGCATTCAGCATGGCGTTCCGCGAAGCTAACCCCAAGGTGCTTGAGCCTATCTACGATGTCGAAGTCATTATGCCCGCCGAGTGCATGGGTGATGTGATGAGTGACCTCCAGGGTCGTCGCGCCATCATCATGGGTATGAACGAAGCCAGCGGCATGCAGCAGATCAATGCCAAGGTGCCTCTGAAAGAAATGTCGAGCTACTCTACTGCTCTCAGCTCTATCACTGGTGGCCGCGCTTCATTCACCATGAAGTTCGCTTCTTATGAGCTCGTTCCCAGCGATGTTCAGGAGAAACTGCTCAAGGAGTACGAAGAAAGCAAGCAAGAAGAGGATTAATCTATCGTCTTCCACACTTATACAACAACCGCTCTCCCCTGCCGGAGGGCGGTTGTTTTTTTAT
>JAEEVB010000046.1 GCA_016287065.1 Muribaculaceae bacterium | reverse complement strand
TTGCTGTGCAGAGCGACTGGGAAACCACTGCCATGCTGCTACTACTCGATGTGGGCGTGTTCTATGAGTTCATCCCCATTGAGGATATCGACAGCAGCACACCCGAGGTGTACCCCATCTGGGAAATCGAGGCGGGGAAGACCTACGAACTGGTAATCACGGCTTGCAACGGCCTGTGGCGCTACCGCATAGGCGACACGGTGACCATTGAACAGACCCGCCCCGTGAAAATCAAGATAGCCGGCCGCACCAAGAGTTTCATCAACGCCTTTGGCGAGGAACTGATGGTGCACAATGCCGACGACGCCATTACGGCAGCATCGGCCGCCACGGGAGCCGAGGTGCTCAATTATACCGCAGCACCCGTCTATGCCGGCGACAACACCCATGGCCGCCACGAGTGGCTCATTGAGTTCTCGAAGAGACCTGCTGACGCTGACGCTTTTATGCGCGCCCTCGACGAACGGCTGCAGCAGGTGAACAGCGACTACGCCGCCAAACGCAGCGGCAACATCTTCCTCGATGCCCCCACGCTGGTTATAGCCGAAGAAGGACTGTTTGACCGCTGGCTGGGCTCTACCGGCAAACTAGGCGGTCAGCGCAAGATACCTCGCCTGAGCAACAACCGCGAGACCATTGACGACATGCTAACATTCAACCATTGAAACCATTTCATGCTATGAAACAAACTAACATAAAGAATCTATCGCCTCGAGGCTTCAAGACAGTAGTCTATATCTCACTGCTGCCAGTGCTGCTATGGCCCTTGCTGATGATTAAAGGTCACCAGTTGCAATCGGGGACCGAACGCTTTTTGATGCTCGCCATGCCCGTCTATGCGCTGGCATCGGGTTACCTTGCTCACCGATGCTACGAAGAGCGCCCCTATGTGGCATGGGTGATACTAGCCGTACTGTGGCTCTCGTACATTGCCTTTGCTTGCATGATGCTTATACATTAACCCCCTTATTTGAAGACTGATGACGAAACTGAAAGAGTTTTTCAAGAAGATATCCCATATCGTAAAAGATAGTTTGGCATCGCCGTTGCTGGCCTTGCTTTGCAACCTGGCCATTGCTTACCTTGTGTACTTTGCGTGCCGTATCGTTTTCCTGCTGGTTAACTACAGTTACTTCAGCGACAACCTGAGTGCCGGCCACCTGATGGAGATGCTGGGCGGCGGAGTGATGTTTGACACATCGGCCATCATGTACACGCTCTCGCTCTACATTGTGTTGATGCTGTTCCCACTGCACTACAAGGAAAGGCCCTGGTACCAGAAGATGTGCAAGTGGATATTTGTGGTGATGAACTCGCTGGCAGTGGTGATGAACCTGTGCGACACGGTCTATTTCCAGTACACCTCGCGCCGCACCACGAGCACCGTGTTCACCGAGTTCCAGAACGAGAACAACCTGGCGGGCATCTTCGGCACCGAGATTGTGCGGCACTGGTACTTGGTGCTGATTGCCGCAGCGCTCATCTTCTTCATGTGGAAGTGCTATGTGAAACCCAGACTCCACTACAAACGGCTGAACTGGGTGAAATATGACCTCACCTGCCTCGTTAGCCTGCTGGCGATGGTGGGCCTGATGATAGGCGGCATGCGAGGCGGTTTCACTACGGCTGTGCGCCCCATCACCATCAGCAACGCCAACCAGTATGTGGACCGCCCCATCGAAGCTGCCCTTGTGCTCAACACCCCCTTCTCGATGCTGCGCACCATTGGCAAGAACGTGTTTGACGAACCCAAATACTTTGCCAGCCAGCAAGAGATGGAGGCCATCTTCTCCCCTATTCACATGCCCGACTCGGGTGCTGTGATGAACAAGAAGAATGTGGTGATCATCATCATTGAGAGCTATGGCAAGGAATATATCGGCGCGCTCAACCACCGCAACATTGGCCCCAACTACAAGGGCTACGCTCCCTTTACCGACTCGCTCATCAACCGCTCGCTCACCTTCGAGTACTCGTTTGCCAACGGACGCAAGAGCATCGATGCCATGCCCAGCGTGCTCTCGAGCATTCCCATGATGAGAGAGCCGTTCATCCTCACCCCTGCCTCGATGAACGACCTGACAGGCATTGCCAAAATGCTGGCCGGCAAGGGTTACCACACCGCTTTCTTCCACGGGGCGCAGAACGGATCGATGGGCTTTGAAGCCTTTGCCCGTGCTACGGGCTATAAGGAGTATTATGGCCGCACCGAATTCAATGCCGACCCCAATTTCAAGGGCGACGACGACTTCGACGGCACCTGGGCCATTTGGGACGAACCCTTCCTGCAATTCATGGAGCAGCACATCAGCACCTTCAAGCAGCCCTTTGTAGCCACCGTGTTCACCGCCTCGTCGCACCATCCCTATAAGGTGCCCGAACAATATGCCAACGAGTTCAAGGAAGAAGGTGGTAACCCCATGCACAAGTGCATACGCTATACCGACCTGGCGTTGCGCCGCTTTTTCGAGAAAGCCAGCCAGGAACCCTGGTACCAGAACACCGTGTTCGTGATTGTTGCCAACCATACCAACAGGAGCACCCATTCCTTCTACAAGACCGACCAGGGGCTCTACTCGATACCCATCATCTTCTTCACTCCCGATGGAAGCCTGACTCCAGGCATCAGACCCGATGCGATTGCACAGCAGGCCTCAATCATGCCCACGCTGCTGCATGTGGTTGGCTATGACCAGCCTTACCTGAGTTTTGGCTGCGATCTGCTGAGCACACCACCCGAGCAAACCTGGGCGCTGAACTATAACAACGGCATTTACCAGTACTTTAAAGGCGAGTGGATGATGCAGTTCGACGGCGAACGCGTGAAAGCGATGTACCGCTTCAGAACCGACCCCATGCTGTGCCACAACCTGGTGGGGCAAGCACCTGAGCAGGCACAAATGGAGCGGGAAGTGAAATCGATGATTCAGCAATATATGCACCGGATGAACAACAACCAGCTCATCTATCAGCCCTAAGGACTTCCGCCGTGCATTGCCAGATGTTAAGAAAATGATTGAAATATTGAATACCAAATAAGAATTTATACCGATGAAGAAACTTCCTTTCGTTATATTCGCTTTCATCATGCTTTGTGCGTTGTGTTCAGGTGTAGGTAGCTATAAAAGTACCGAAAACAGGATAACACGAGATGTTAATAATGCGCTGAAACTCACTCTTGCCGAAATGCCGACCGATGTGGTCAATGCCGACACCATTCGATGCTATCGCAGTCATCTCACCATCACCGAACTGAAAAATACCGCATGCATTGCCATGACATCTGTTAAAAAAGCTGGACGTCAGGAGACGCAGATGGTGGCACAAGCAAATTGCGACTTTATGACCATACTGATGCTTTCTGACCAACGAGCATCTGGGGCATTATTGTTTGCCGGCATTCTATGGATCATGTGCAGCCTGTGGTATATGCGCAAGTTTAAGCCTGAGCTGTTTGCAAAAGGTCTGAGTTATGGTGGCATTATATTGGCCAACGACAAATTTATTACCGCTAAGGGCAAACCTATCCATTTCACTCCGATGCAGCATACCCTTATGGAGATGTTTATGACAACTGAATCTCATTCACTATCCAAGCAAGAAATTTGTGACCGTCTGTGGCCCAAGAAGCCCGATGCCAGCGACACACTTTACACTCTTATCAAACGAGTAAAACCCATCTTGGAAGCCAATTGCAAGCTGAAAATAGAGTCTGATAGAGGTAAATGTTACAAATTGGAAATCAAATAGTTAGGTTAATGTCAGAGAAATGTCAGAAAGATGTCAGGTAACATATCTGGCATTGTTTTAATTTCGTAATACCTTTGCATCGAAAATCAAAAAAGTTCGATGCAAATGAAACTATTTATTTTATTCGTTCTCATTAATCTTTTTTCATTCTCGGCCTTTGCTCAGAATGAAGAGAAGACCGTTACTCTAGATGAAGTCGTAGTTAAAGGCGCCAAGGTCATCAGCAAGGCCGACGGACAAATGCTTTACCCCACTGTTGCCCAAAAGAGCGCCTCAAACAACGGTTATAGCCTTCTTCAGAAACTCTCATTGCCCAACCTCCGAATTGATGGTGTAACACATTCTATAACTGCAATAGATGGCAGAGGCAGTGTGCAACTAAGAATCAATGGTATCGTCGTCGACAAAGAAGAAATGCTGGCACTTGATCCCAAACTCATAAGCAAAATAGACTTCATTGACAATCCCGGTGTGCGTTATGGTGAAGGTGTGGCTTACGTCATCAACATTATCACCAAGCACGAGGACTCAGGTTACACGATAGGTATTGACATTACTCCCACTCTCACTTCTTGGCAAGGTGATGGTACAGTATATGGTAAATGGAACCATAAGAAGAGCGAGTTTACTGTCTCTTACAATTATAGTGGTTATAAATTGAATGGAATGCGTGCAAGTGAAAGGGCTGAATATACCTTGAATGAAGGTGGCATCCACACTATAGAGCGCGAAGATGTCGAGACCCTCAGAAAGGCACACAGCCATGACATGAAGCTGACCTACAATCTGGCAGATTCTACAGCATTCGTATTTCAAGCATCTTTGAGTGAAAGTCTAAATAAAACTCCAGACAATTATTCAATCAAGGACATTATTGAAGGCACAAAGCGATATAGCTCAACCAACAGAGAGAGCGGCCATTCTAATTCTCCTGTCCTTGACTTGTATTTCTTCCGTCAACTCGCTCCACGTCAGTCAATTACGGCAAATGCTGTTGGCACATACATTGCCACGAAAAGCAGCAATTACTACGATGAGGGAGCACCTTATCAATATGACGTTAATGGCAAGACGGTCTCAGTATTATCTGAAATAGTTTACGAAAACCGACTGAAACCATTCACGATATCGGCAGGAGTGAACTATCGCTACAAATACACGAAGAATGATTATACGGGCGACGCTTTTGCCCTGACAGAGTTGAATCAGAATAATGTTTATGCGTTCAGCGAGATAAAAGGCTCACTCAAGGACTTACGCTATTCATTTGGTTTGGGAGCAAGCTACATACACTACAATCAGAATGAGCACAACTATGACTTTTGGGCATTCCGCCCGAAGGCAACGCTGGCTTATAATATCATGAATGGGATGCAACTAAGCTACACCTTCGAGATGAAAGAGCGTGCTTCGCGTATTGCCATGATCAGCGATGCCACCATTCAGACAAACAGCATGGAATATACTGTCGGCAATCCCAACCTCAAACCAGCTCGTGACACGGAGCACACATTACGCCTGTCGTATAACGATGACAGATGGAGCACATTTGTAGAAGGATTCTACAGACATTGCGACAAACCCAATATGGCACTCTATGAGCGTACGGCTGACGACAAGTTCATCTATACACAAATTAATCAGAAAGCAATTAATGTGTTGAATGCAATGGCATACGCAAGTTATTGGATCAACCCCAATAAACTACAGATTTATGCAAACGGAGGAATGATGCGTTGCTTCAATTATGGCTTTGACTATACTCATTGCTACACATCGTGGTTCTATTCAGCAGGTATCACAGCATATCTCGGAAAATTCACTTTGCTAGCTTACGCGAACAATGGTTATCGCTTCTTAGAGGGTGAGACAAAGGGATATAGCGGTGCTTATACAACCTTGCAATGCTCGTACAGCTATAAGGATTGGCAATTCTCACTCACATGGTCAAATCCTTTCACCAATAACTACAAGTCTTCTGAGAGTGAGATTCTAAATCGGAATCTTTACAAGCACGTTGTGCTGAACAATAGAGATAGCGGCAACAGTTTATCGCTTAACATATCATGGCGATTAAGCAGAGGCCGAAAACATCAGTCGGCAGACAAAACCATCAATTTAAGAGATACTGACAATGGAATCATAAACCGATGACCAAAATCACCCGAATACTGTCCACAATACAGGCATGGCGGTGATGCCGCTTAATGTAGCGATACACTGCTGAGGACCAGCAGAGATTACTGGTAGCGGCGCATGTCGAAGCCTACACGCACACCCTCGAACTGCTTGCTGAGGTCGCCCACGGTCTTGATTGTGCTGTTACCTGTGAGGCTTGTAATCAATTGAATGAAGTTAAGCAGTTTCTTGGACTCGAAAGTAAAGCTCATGCCCGTGGTGGTGCGCGTTGCATAACCCGTGAGCTTGAGAATGGTCATATTGAGCTGGACAGCGCTGGTGCTGGGGTCGAAGGTGTAGGTGCCGCCCACGGGAATGCCCTTGATTCGGCCCGAGAACTGACCATTGTTGGCAAAGGTGAGATTGGTATTCTCGGCATTGAGAGCGAGACTGTTATAGACGGGAGCCAGTTTTTCCTTGACTTGGCCTGCAGCCACAGCACCGCCGGCTTTGGCAAGCAGATTCTCGCTGGTGAAGGCGCAACCAGGAGCCTCATAGCCCCAGGTGCCTATGAGATCGGCTTGGGTGAGTTTCACGCTACCAATCACGAGATCGGCCAGGCTGCCCAGCGTTGACTCGCTGCCCAGCACACCCAGCACACCGTTGAGCACGTTGCCGAGCCCATTGTTACCATTAGCATTATTACCCATCATGCCACAACCAGCCATTACCATGCTGAAACAAGCGGCAAGAGAAATGATTATCTTTTTCATAGTTATATGTTTTTGAGAGTTATTGATACTATATTGAATTAGTTAGCGATTGTAGAAGAGTTCAGGTGACGCCGTGATTTCTTTGGGAAATATGATTTCTTTGGGAAAAGTGGGAAAATTGGGAAATCATGCAATTTCCTCAAATTCGGCATCGCTCACCTGCTGCTCGCTAGGAGCAGTGCTCTGGTTGGAATCAGCCGTAGCTCTGATATCGCCCTTGTCCTCAACAACCTCCTCAAAATCAACATATTCGCTACCATCTTTATCAAATGTCTTGCCTTGGGCCTGCCGTTGTGCCTTGCGCTGGGCCTCTTGCTGCTGCTGTTGCTGCTGTCGGAAGATTTCCTGGGCCTGATTGCGCATGGAACGGAAAGCCATATAGCCCCTGAAGAAGGGGAAAAGCAGAATGACGAGTATGACAAGCAGTATCCACATAGAGCAATTCGAGAAAAGTTGATTAATGTTTGGGCGTGCAAATCGAAAGCACGATGTAGAACAGGATGCCCCAAGCCAGGCCAGGCAAGCCAGCAATGATCACGAAGGCAATGAAGCCCACGACGAGAAGCAACTGGTTCCAGTTGTCCTTGAGCGTGATGTTGTGCATCTTGAGCGAGAACATGCGCAACGGGCACACCATGAGCAGCGAGAAAGCGATGACCAGCGCCACAACAATCCACTGACTGATGTTAGTGCCATGAACGGCATAGAAATCGGTGAAGCCAATCCAAAAGATGGCATTGGCGGGAATGGGCAAGCCCGAGAAGGTAGTGGCTTGATCGGTGGAAATATTGAACTTGGCAAGCCTAAGCGCTCCGAACACGGGCAGCAACACCGCCACATAAGCCACCGGTGAACCACCATGGGCCTGCCACAGCATGTTGAACAGAATTGCTGCGGGAGCCAGACCGAAACTCACCAGGTCGCACAACGAGTCGAGTTCCTTGCCCAAGGGCGACACGGCATGCAGCAATCGGGCGGCAAAACCGTCGAGGAAATCGAATAAGGCAGCAGCTCCAATGAGGATGAACGCCACCTGATAGCCCTGCAGTCCCCACCACCACTGCTCAAAGCAATGGAAAGCGGCCACAACGGCCAGTGTGCCCGACAGCAGATTCATGCAAGTGATGGTATTGGGCACATTATTCTTGATAGCCTGAAGCATTTTCATGATTGATTGTGAGATTTTAATCGTGCTATTTCAGTGACACCGCCCACCGTCTTGTCGCCCAATTTCACGAGCACCTCGGTGTCGAGCGGCAGATAAATATCGACACGGGAACCAAACTTGATGAACCCCATGTATTGCTGCTGGTCGACCTGATCGCCAGGCTCCACATAGGTAACGATGCGTCGTGCCATGGCACCGGCAATCTGGCGAACAAGAATCTCCTCACCCGAAGGGGTCTCGATGACAATTGTAGAGCGCTCGTTCTCGGTGCTGGACTTGGGCAGATAGGCAGCCATGAAGCGACCGCTATGGTGCTTGACCAGTTTCACCTTGCCCTTCACAGGCACCCAGTTGGCGTGCACATCAAGAATGGTCATGAACACCGAAATCTGCAGCACCTTCTTGTGAAGGTACTCGTCTTCCATCACCTCCTCGAGAGCCACCACCTTGCCGTCGACCGACGAAACCACGGCCGAATCCTTGTCGCCATGGAAGTGACGATGAGGAGCGCGGAAGAAGTTGACTACGAGCAAGAACAGAATCAGCGAGATGGCAATGACAATGCATGGCACCACTTTGCTGCTCATGAGCAGGTACAACGGTATGTTGATGGCTAGCAGCACAGCCAGCAAGCCAAAAACGATGTCCAACCCTTCTTTATGGATATTATATTTCATTTAGTTACATTTTCAACTTGCAAAGATAATGAATTTTTTCAGGAAATGCAACAATTGTATGAAATACTTGCACCCTATCATCTAAATGATTTTTGAGACGTGCCCTAAAAAATGAAAGCATCGGCGTGATTTACCGATGCTTTGGCTGATGACTGTTTGAGAAACAGGTTATTTCTTGGTCTTGGCCTCGGCGTCGACGATGGCATCGAAGTCGAACTTGCCATAGACGATGCGGGGTCGGGTCTTATATTGGTCGGCAATGAGGTTGCGCTCGGGCTTGTAGTAGGTGGTGTTGATGCCGCCCAACTCGAAGAGCACTTGACACACATTGTCGACCATGAACTTGCGGTTGGTGGCAGCGGCAATGCGCCGCACCATGTCGGGGTGCTGCTGCTTGAAGGCGTCGGAACACCAGATGACGAAAGGCACCAGGTTCTCGCACTTGAGCATGGCGGCCTTGGGATGCTGGCCTGTGCCTACTCGGCCCTTGCCGTCGCGGTAGTCGTACATCTCGTCGCCATGGTCGCCAAAATAGACCACAACGGTGTTCTTGTCGCGATAGAGGTCGAAGATGAGTTTGAGCACAAAGTCGTTATAGAGCGTGGCGTTGTCGTACTCGGCGATGTTCTGGCGCTTCTCCTTGGTCATCCACTTCTCGGTGCGCCATGTAATGCTGTCGCCGGTGAAGCGTGCCCAGCTCTTGGGATAGCGCTGGTCGGGGTTCACATGCTGGCCCATGAGGTGGAAGAAGATGAGATTGTGCTTGCCCACGGTCTTGACGGTGTCGGCAAAGTTGCGCACGATGTCCTCGTCGGCGCCATAGCAGCGCGCGTTGCTCTGGGTATAGGAGTTGCGGGTCATCACGTCGTTGTAAAGAAATGAGTTGACGGTGATGGTGAACACCTGGTGCTGGAAGAAGTCGCGCTGGTTGTCCCACATATACACATTGTAGCCCGCCTGCTTGAAGATGGTAGTGAAGCAGGGGAAGCGGTACCAGCGCTCGCCATCGCCAATACTGTTGCAACTGAAGGTGTTGCGCATCACAATGCTGGTGGCATTGGCAGGCGACACCACATCGGTGAAAACAAAGAGGTTGCCGCGGTCGCGCTCGGCGTCCATGCAGGGAGTGGTCTTGAGCGGGTAGCCATAGAGCGAAGCATGGTCGCGAATGTAGGATTCGCCCAGCACATATATCACATTAAGCGAATCGGGCTCGGTGACGGTGGGCTTGGGTGTGGACTGAGCCAGAATTACCGACTGCTCGATAGCGCTCTCGATCTCGTTGTGCGAGGTGCGCAGCGAGTTAATCGAGTAAACGGTTTTAGAGAACAAGTCGATCGACAAGTAGGGGGTGCATTCATCCCAATGGTCCACGTCCTGCTGGTCGTGACAGAGGAACAGGGCTGTATAGGAGGTGGCGAGGAAAATGATGCCCACAACAATGAGCAGTGCCGCCATGATGTTGAAGAAGGTGCGGTTGAGCGCTTGCTTGAAAAAGCGTGCAATGGAATGCCTGTAGAGTTCAAGCAACACCACCAGGGCAATCACTGCCAGCACTATGGCGTAGCTCATAAGGCTCTTCACGCCTAGGGCATAGGTGGTGATGAACTCGCTGCTCTCACTGGGGTTGGTCTCCATCGTCACCAGTATGGTTTGCGGCGAGATGGTCATATCGAAGTTGAGCTTGAGGAATACCACAATGCTCAACAGCGTGATGTTGAACGCATAAAGCAGCCATTTCACCCACTCCTTACCCGTGATGTAGACGATGAGCGTGGCAAGGTAAGCCACGGCAATGTTCATCAGGAAAGCCTTGGTGAAGAACTTGATTTGATACCAGAACGGGTCGTTATAGCAGAGCCACTCGATGTTAGACTGCGCCAGCAGCGCAATGGTCACAAAGAAGAACACTGGCTGCTTCACCACGGGCCTTGCAATGGCAGCAGCCACCTTACCTATCATTTTGAAAAAACCATTCATTTCACGAGAAAAATGATTAAAATCGCTGCAAAGTTAGTAAATATTATGATTATTTCTTGCGTATTAATTGATTTGGTGATAGATTTGCTTTCACAAATCAGAATCAGAACGACGAAAAAAAAGATGAAACACATTTCAAGCCTCATAACCACGCTCATGGCAGCGCTGACAGCAGTTGTGGCAATAACAGGGTGCAAGATGCAGCAAGGTGCTGCCGTCGCGATGCCCGAGGGAGAATTTACCTATAACTTGCCGTGCCGGGTGATGAACATTCATCCTGAACAGCCCGGGAAGGCTGTGCTCTTCCTGTGGTTGCATGGTGGAGTGCACGACCGCTCCAAGCATAACCTGATGGACAAAAATCATCTGGACCTGTGTGCAGCCGATGACTCTATTGTGAACTACTTGCAACGCCATGGCATGAAGGCAATAGCCTTGTTTCCCATTTGTCACAAGGCATGGCTACCCGATTGCGTGACGTGGAAAGATTGCGCCACCGAGGTGAGGAAGATGATTGATGACTATGTGAGCAAAGGGCTGGTGGACCCGGAACGCATTTATGTGGCGGGGTCGTCGGACGGCGGAACGGGTGCGTGGGACTATGCGACCGATATGAGCGATGTGTTTGCCGCCGCCATCTCGATGTCGTGCGAGGAACCGCGAGTGTCGTCGATGCCCGTGTACTTCTTCAGCACCGCAAGCGAGGGCGACTGCACCGCTCTGGTGGAAACGGTGAAGCAACAAGGAAGCAACGTCTATTACAAATACTGCCCACAATACAGGCATGGCGGTGATGCGGCAGAGTGCACCGAGGCGCTGTTGAAGCACTTTTTCTCCAACACGCTGCACAACCGCCACAATCTTTTGCAAGGTTTTTAGAAGAAGAAAAAGAGGACCATCGCCACACAGCGCGGGGAAATGCCGCTAGCGCGGCCCATATAAGAACCAGAACGGTCGTAGAGACTGCCATCGCTGTTCACGCGGCCCTTGTAGGAACCTGAACGGTCGTACACCTGACCATCACTGTTGATTTTGCCCTGATAAGAGCCCGAGCGGTCATACACCTGACCGTCACTGCTCATTTTACCCTGATAAGAACCGCCGCGATCATAGACCATACCATCACTGGTGATCTTGCCCATGTAGGAACCAGAACGATCATAGACCATGCCGTCGCTGGTAATCTTGCCAATATAGGAACCTGAACGGTCGTAGAATGACTGTGACATAGCTGCAAATGATATGAGTGTTAATGTGAAGAGTAGTACGAGTTTTTTCATGACTGCAAGTTTTTAATACATTGGTCATTTGACCGAATTGGGTTTCTTATCGCAAATATCTATAAAAATGCTGAAATACGCAAGTGTCATTCCGCAAAAAATCCTACACCTGTTCGGGCGGGGTGGCGTTGTTTGGGAGCGAGCGCTTGATGCGCCAGCCCAGGGCGGCGATGAGCAGGGTCATGCAGGGACAGAGCAAGTTGAAGAAACAGTAAGGCAAATAGGTGAGCGTGGGCACGCCCAACACAGTGGCCTGCGTCATACCGCAAGTGTTCCACGGCACGAGCACCGAGGTGACGGTGGCGGCGTCTTCGGTGGTGCGGCTGAGCAGTCGCTGTTCATAGCCTTGCTTTTTATATACATCGGTAAACATATCGGCAGTGAGCACAATGCTGATGTACTGGTCGCCTGTGGTGAGATTAAGGAAAATGCCTGATACTACGGTAGAAGCAACGGTGCTGAAGCGGGTGCGCACAAACCTGATGATGCAGCGCGTGATGCTCTCGAGCATGCGGCTTGCAATCATCACGGCGCCGAAACAAATGGCGCAAATGATGAGCCAGATGGTGTTGAGCATGCCCGCCATGCCACCGGTCGACACCAGTTCGTTGAGTGCGGGGAAGCCCGTGTCGATGGCCGTGGGGCCATAGAATGTGATGGCAAGTCCCTTGATGACAGCTGCCGCCGAGGTGAGTGTGGTATCGTCGGCAATAGTGGTGAGTATGTGCGGTTGCAGGATAATTGCCATGATGCCCGCCATGATCGAAGATACGAAAAGCACGATGAGCGAGGGCACGCGGCGCGCAATGAGCACACCAGTGAGCACCGGCACGAGCAGCGTCCACAGCGAGATGTTGAAGGTGGATTCCAATCCCTTGGTATACTGTTCGATATTGAGGGTTGCAGTGCTGGAGTGCCCCAATCCGGCAATGAAGAAGATAATGAGCGAAGTGACCAGTGCTGGCACCGTGGTGTGCATCATGTAGCGGATGTGCACAAAGATGTCGACCCGCGTTGTTGACGATGCCAGAATGGTGGTGTCGCTCAAGGGCGACATCTTGTCGCCGAAATAGGCCCCCGAGATAATGGCTCCAGCCGTCCAGGCCTGAGAGATGCCTAGCGCGTCGCCCACGCCCAGCAAGGCCACGCCAATGGTGGCAATGGTGGTCC
>JAEEVB010000290.1 GCA_016287065.1 Muribaculaceae bacterium | reverse complement strand
TGTAATCTCAACATAGGCCTGATATAGGGTAAAAATCTGTTCTATGGGTGATGCCAGAATGCTTTGTGTGAGCGTGGTTGCAAAATCGGTGATGGTGGTGATTTGTGGCGATAGCAATGGCACATCGTGTTGCTGCTTGGCTAGTTGCAGAAGAAAGAATTCGCCACTGCGTCTGTTCGGAAAAATAAAGCAGTAGTCAATTAATTCTTGTTTTTGTTGATAGTAGTGATGTGCCACTTGTTCAAGAAATGGCGTTTTGATATTCATTTCATCCATAATAATTAATATTTTATAAGTCGGGTTATTGTAATTGCGAGGTCAAATAAGATGATTTTTGCGTTGCCGTTTTGACGAATGTCGTTCTCGGCCCTTGTGAATTCTTCAAACATCCTTTCTACATTTCCCTCATTGATAAATGGGGCAAATTTCACGCTGAAGTTCTCTTCTTCACGGGTCAGGTAGTTTAAGCCAGGCTGGTGCAGATTATAGATGAAATTCTCGCGCACCTGGCGGGCGCAATACTGCATAAAGCGGCGCGTTTTTTCACGCTTGAAGGTAGCAACAGTCTCGCTCCATGCCTTAAGTTCCTTGAGGTTGCGCAGGTAGGCCATGCGCATGAGCACAATAAACTGTTCGTGAAACTGTTTCGATTCACTGTCGAGTTCCATGTTGCGTTCGGCTTGAATGATGTCGCCATCGGCAGGAGCTGCAAGAGCCAGTGCATCTTGATAGTCGATTGAATATTTGTTGACCAGGTATTGAGCAATCTGTTCAGTGGCCGGTTTGCGTAATTCTATGCGCTGCGTGCGCGAGAATATAGTTGGCAATATGCTCTTGACGTCGTCGCTTACTAATATAAATAAGGTGTCGTCGCTCGGTTCCTCAATCAACTTGAGCAGTTTGTTGGCACATTCGGCATTCATCTTCTCGGGCATCCACATGATGAGCACCTTGTAGCGCGCACTATAAGAGGCAAGGCTCATGTCTCTGATAATCTTGTTGCCTTCACTGGCATAGATTATGGGCTGCGCATTTTCCTTGTTGAGCATCCCTATCCATTTCTGGTAGTCTTCAATTGAGTTTTCGCTCAAGAACTGTTTCCACTCTTCAATGAAGTCTTCACACACAGGTTCCTTCTTCAGGTTCACGATAGGAAACGAGAAGAAAGTGTCGGCGTGGTTAAACGACTGGTGCTGCAGGCAAGAGGGGCAGGTGCCACACGAGTCGCCGCCAGTGCGGTTGGTGCAGTGAATATATTGTGCGGCGGCACGCGCTAACGCCAGTTTGGGCACACCGGCTGGTCCGTGCAAGAGCAGTGCATGAGGCATCTGGTCGTTGTCAATCATGCGACGCAACCGGTTCACAGCATTGCTGTTTCCTATAACATCTGAAAATTTCATTTTGAGTGCTGAATGTGTTATGCAAATTTACAAAGAATAATCTAAAACACCAAATGAACTCGCGGACGCTATTTGGAGAAATAGAGATAAAGTATTATCTTTGTGAAACAAACTGAAAACTTTTATCTGATAACTGACAACTAAACTTTTTCCAATGAGATATTTAGAGATTTTCAAGGAACTGAATGGGATTCCACGGCCCTCACATCACGAGGAGCGTGTGGCCGACTTCTTGTGTGACTTTGCAAAACGACTAGGGCTTGACTATGAGCGCAATGCACAGAATTGTGTGGTGATAAGAAAACCTGCCACACCTGGGCATGAAGATGCCACACCGGTGGTGATTCTGAACCACATGGATATGGTGTGCGTTGCCGAGGCTGGACGCACCTTTGACCCGCTGAACGACCCGATTGAAGCTTATCAGGACGGCGAATGGCTGAAGGCTCGCGGCACCTCGCTGGGTGCTGACAACGGCATTGGCCTGTCGATGGCGCTTGCCATACTGGAGGACGACAACATTGTGCACGGACCGCTTGAGGTGATTACTACCACCAACGAAGAGGATGGCATGACGGGCGCTTCGAACCTGTCGCCCGACTTCCTGAAAGGGCGCAAGGTAATAAACCTGGATTCGGAAGACTACGATACCATCACCACTGGAGCTGCCGGTGCCTATTTGCAGATACATCATCTGCCACTGTCGCGCGTATCGGCTCCTGGCGGCAAACTGAGTTGGCTGCAAATCACCATTGATGGTGGTCGTGGCGGTCACTCGGGCGTTGACATCAACAAGGGGCGTGCCAGTGCCACTACGCTCATGTGGGCACTGCTCTCGGCCATAGGTGACGATGCTACTGTGAACCTTTCCAGCCTTGACGTGGGACAGGCGAGTGCTTCGATTGCCTCGAGTGCCACTGCTGTGATTTGCGTAGGCAAAGAAGAAGCAGGGCTGGTGAAGGCCCGCGAGGCACATTTCAACGAGTGGTTGCGTGAGGAGTATGGCAAGACTGATCCTGGCATTCGTTGTACCATTACCGATGCCGAACCACAACGCATGGTCATCAACAGTGACGATGTGGATGCATTGCTCTCGGCTCTGGAGCAAATACCTCAAGGCGTGGTGAAGATGAGCGAGAGCATGCCTGGCACCGTAGAG
>JAEEVB010000289.1 GCA_016287065.1 Muribaculaceae bacterium | reverse complement strand
TTACTACGGTGCTCCTTATGTCAGCACTCTCGTCCACTGTTACTGCACAGACTTCGACCTCTGATGCGCTTGAAGCTGAGGGAAAAGGTCTTCTCACCCCCTTTATGTGGAACGCCAAAGGGACTAGTTTCAAATCTGTAATGTGGGGCATCGACACAGCGTGGCTGTGGGATTGGTGGCACGTGCGCACCACCAGTTTCATGAAGGACTATGCCGAAATTGGCCGCGTCACCATGGACCCTCGGACTTCTGGCAGTTACTCCGATCTGAGCGACGATCAAAAAGAACGGCTCGACTCACAGCTATCTTGGATTTCGGGTGCCACGAGCCGCAACCTGAAGAACCTCTTCCTGCTAGGAGGTATATCAGGTGCGTGGAACGACAGCTTCACTACATCATTTGTACAAGACCTCGTTATGGGGGCCAGGTATTTGCAAGCAAAGGGCTACACGGTGATTGCCATTACTCCATTTAACGAGCCCGATTATCAAGGACCTTGGAACGTTGAGCCGCTCAACACCGTGGCCGACAACCTTCAGAAGAAACTCAGCGCAGACCCTAAACTTGCCAACATCAAGATTGCCGGCCCCAGTTGCCTCAACAACGACAACAGTTCAAATTGGTGGTCTTCAGCCAGATCGCATTTCACTATGGGCAATTCACACCAACTCGGTGGAAATGCATGGAGTTACCAAGATTTTTACCAAATGGTAAATAATGATGGCAAGCCCGCCCTGGCTGACGAGATGCACACTGCCAACGATGCCCTCATGGCTCTGGAGAAGGGGCTGGACTACGGTATATGGTGGTCAGATCACAATGCCAGCGGCTATACACAGGCTGAGGTAGGACGTGCAGCCAAGAACGGCGTGCGCATCTCATACGCTCAGGATAACAACTCGTTCACTTCCACCTCTATATTTAGGCTTGACGAAGACTATGCTGAGGCCTTCGTGTCCAGTTCCGAACGTCAGGGAGGTGCTCAATCGTACACTTTTTTTTCGCAGGATCGTCTCGTGTATTGGGGTGGCCGAGGGCCAGCCTACACTTTCACCTCGGGTAGCGTTGGCGGATATTCGGAGACAGTCATTGAGATGTCTTGCGGCGAAGATGTTCCGAATGCGCCATTGAACAGTACATTCAAGTTGGTAAACAAAGCTTCTGGAAAACTGCTCACCGTAAATGGTTCGGCACTAACACAGAGCACCGACAACGGCAGCAATAAGCAGAAGTGGGTTGTGAAAGAGTTGCCAGCAGCGAATGGCGGCGACCGTGCCTATTGCACTGTGGTGGCCTATGGTACATCATCATACCTTGACGCCACTTCATACGCAAGTGTCAACGGCACATCGGTTCAGACGTATGCCGGTAACGGCAATGCCAACGAAATATGGCACTTCCGTTATATGGGCGACGGTTGCTACCTGCTAACCAACCACCTCACAGGCATGTCGCTACAAGGCAATTCCAAGAACCGCGAGGGAGATGACAGCTACTTGAATACTGTCAACCTATGGGAACGCACAGGAAGCGATCACCAGCTTTGGCGACTCATTCCTGCCGACGGCACGTACTCTACCAGCCTGCCAACCGCTCCGACAGCTGTTACCGCCACACCACAGAGCCACAGCATACGGATAGGATGGAAGGCCGTCAATGATGCATACTCATATAACATATATAGATATAACGTTACTGCAGACATCTGGGAAGTGGTCGGACGCAACGTGAAAGGCACTGCTTTTATCGACAACTTCATCGTCCCCGGAACCGTCTATCGCTACCGCATCCGCGCCCTCAACAGCGCATGGATGAAGAGCCTTCCGTCGGCTGAAGCCACTGCGTCTGTCACACCAGAGGAACATGACCTCGTGGGTTATTGGCCACTCACTACCGACCTTTCCGACACGACTGCCAACTGTCTGAATGGTGCTGGAAAAGGAATCATTCACAGGCAGACTGCAGGCGTTATGTCCGCCGTATTTGGCGAAGGTTGCCACATCAGCCTGCCATATTACCTGGGACATCTGCACAGCCTCACCTTCTCCGCCTGGGTCTATTCCACCTCTGACGATGATTGGCAACGTATTTTCGACTTCGGAAACGGAACCGACAACTATCTTTTCCTAACCCCAGACAATGGTTCTGTAATGCGTTTCGAAATCTGTAAAAACGGCGCGAAACAAGGGCTCAACGCCACGAAGCGACTGCCTCTCAACTCATGGAATCATGTGGTGTTGACCATTGGCGACGAAGGGGTTTGTCTCTACCTCAATGGCTCTCTCAATGCATCATCTACATCTATCAATTACCGCCCCGATGATTTGCGACCATGCTTATGCTGGATAGGGCGTTCCATTTTTGACTCTGACCCGCTCTTCACAGGTGCAATGCGCGACGTAGCACTTTACGCACGCCCTCTCACAGGCACAGAAGTACACAACATGTACTACACCCAGATGGTTCAGCAATTGCAGGAGACACCCGACATAGCAGACAAGCCCATGAATAAGGATGTGTTGACTGCCTATAAGACGGCAATAGATGTTCTGAAGGCATCCCTTGCATCCGAATCCGACCATGTTGACACCGACA
>JAEEVB010000045.1 GCA_016287065.1 Muribaculaceae bacterium | reverse complement strand
GCATGGCAACAAACGAAAAGTGGAAAGCACCGAAGCTGGAATCGTGATAAAAATCAGCGAGCATGATTACTGGACAGCCAGTTTCTGCACCAAGAACAAGAATCACTACGACGACATCACCGACGAGCGGTTCATGGTCGTGAGCCTTCGCCATTACGATGGCGGCAATCTGGTTTTTGAGAGCGACACCAATCTGGTCCAGAATGTGAACCTCACTGGAGGGTATAATGTGCTGTGCGTCGATGCCACGCCCGAATCACTCACCGTCTCGGCAGGTGAAAAGAAATTAAGAACTGTCATAACCACCCCATCTCAACCTTATGGCAAACCAGAGGCCGTGGGCTGCTATGTGGGCCCTGGCGCCGATTTGAATATCGAACGCACCGTGCTCAGCTATAGCGATGAACCTGAGCAAATGATGGATAGCGGATGGACCAAAGAGGCACTTGACCTGCACTTTGCCAAAAGCAAAAACCCCTATGAGGGCTACTGGGTGTACCTTGACCGCGATTTGGAAGACAAGTGGCTGCGACTGGGTGGACGCTACACCATTGCACTGGTTGAAACCGAAATGGGCTACGACATCATCTACATCGATGGGGCTCAGGTGAAGAAAAGCCTGTGGCACACCGGCATGCTCAAAGGCCGAATGGCAAACACCATCTTTCCCAACAACTTCAATGCACACTGGATCGATGCCACTTTTCAGCCATTCGACCTTGATGTGTACGCCACTTTTGAATCTGATGTGATACTGAACATCAAGTTCCCCGTCTATCAGTCACAGTTGCGATTCTCGAAAGTGCTAGACCCGTAACAGAGCACCCATCCTATAACAAGCAAGCCAGCCCACGGCGTTAAACCGGGACTGGCTAGTTTCATGCTGCAATGCAATGATTGTCAATTAATAGTTGCGGGCAAAAATCACGCGACGATTGCTGGGTTTACCCGTATAGATGCATTTTCCGGCCTCTTCCTTGCTATCCAGGGGGATGCAACGAATGGTAGCCTTCGTCTCTTCCTTGATTTTCTCCTCGGTTTCGGTGGTGCCATCCCAGTGAGCGAGCACGAAACCACCTTTTTCAATCTGGGCCTTGAAATCCTCCCAGGTGTCAACAGTATAGGTGCACTCTTCACGATGTTTCAGTGCCTTGTTGAAGATACCCTCCTGGATGTCGTCGAGCAGATTGACCACAGTGTCTTCGATACCATCGAGCGAAACCGACTGTTTTTCGAGCGTGTCGCGACGCATCACCTCAACGGTGTTGTTGGCGATGTCGCGGGCACCCATAACAAGACGCACAGGCACACCCTTCAGCTCATAGTCGGCAAACTTGAAGCCAGGACGCTTGTTGTCGGCATTGTCATACTTGACCGAAATGCCACACTTTCTCAAGTTCTCGACAATGGGCATAACCTTTTCATCAACAACTTTCAGTTGTTCATCGTTCTTGTAGATAGGTATGATTACAACCTGGATGGGAGCCAACTTGGGTGGCAGCACCAGACCGTTGTCGTCGCTGTGAGTCATGATAAGCGCGCCCATGAGTCGGGTCGAAACACCCCATGAGGTAGCCCACACATAGTCGAGCTGATTCTCCTTGTTGATGAACTTCACGTCAAATGCCTTGGCGAAGTTCTGACCCAAGAAGTGAGAGGTACCACTTTGCAGGGCCTTGCCGTCTTGCATCATTGCTTCGATGGTATAGGTCTCGAGAGCACCGGCAAAACGTTCATTGGCCGTCTTCACACCTTTCACAACCGGCAGGGCCATATATTTCTCGGCAAAGTCGGCATACACATTAAGCATCTGGATGGCCTCAGCCTGTGCCTCCTCGCTGGTGGCATGAGCTGTGTGACCCTCTTGCCACAGGAACTCAGCCGTACGCAAGAACATGCGTGTACGCATCTCCCAACGGAAGACGTTGGCCCACTGGTTAACGAGCAAAGGAAGGTCGCGGTAGGAGTTAATCCAGTTGCGATAAGTGTTCCAGATAATCGTCTCACTAGTAGGACGTATAATAAGCTCTTCCTCGAGTTTTGCTTCAGGATCAACAATCACACCTGTACCATTGGGGTCGGTCTTGAGTCGATAGTGGGTAACAACAGCACATTCCTTGGCGAAGCCTTTCACATGATCGGCCTCACGGCTCAAGAATGATTTGGGAATGAGCAGCGGAAAATAAGCGTTCTGCACACCGGTTTCCTTGAACATTGCGTCGAGGCTGTGCTGCATTTTTTCCCAGATGGCATAACCATAGGGTTTGATGACCATGCAACCTCTCACTGCCGACTGTTCGGCGAGGTCGGCTTTGATCACGAGGTCATTATACCACTGCGAATAGTTGTCGGCCCTTTTCGTAAGGTCTTTTAATTCTATTGCCATTTTACGATAAAAATTGAAAAATTATTTTGTAACTGAATTGAATATGATTTTTCCACGTTTAGCCTGCTCAATCATCACTGTATTGGGCACAAGATAAATCTCAAGCCTGCGGTTTTTGCGCCGGTTCTCCATCGAATCGTTCTTGACATAAGGCTCTGTCGAACCTAATGCATAAGGAACCACATAGTCCACGTCGCCATTGACGTCAAACCAGTCGTAGACGGCATTCACACGACCACACGACATTTTCATGGTATAGGACTCAGAACCGGTGTTGTCGCTGTGCATCACAAGAAGCATCTTGTAGAAGCCTGGGGTCTTGAGATACTTGAGCATGGGCTTGAGTAATTCCTTTCCATGATATGTGAGAATCGAGTCGTTAGGTTCAAACAACTGGTCGCTGGTGATGGTGATAACCAGAATCTCGCCATCACGCATCGACTCCACATCGTAGTTCGACTCGATGAGGCTCACCGCCAGCTTGTGCTGAAAATCTTGAATCTTGAGCGCCTGCTTCTCGTTTTTGATCACGGGCGTCTCCAGATTCTCATCAAGCGAGAGGTCGTAGATATCCACCACCTTAGCGCTTGAGACAATGGTGGTAAACGCGAATAAGAGACAGAGGAAATATTTGAGCATTTTCATTGTTCGGTTGAAATATTATAGTTGCAAATTGATGATTTCAGGAGGAGCAGCCAAAAGAATTTCCTGTTTCTCTGTATCGATGGCTTCGATAAAATCATCGACAGCCGGTACCAGGAGTTCACGATTGCTCGAGTCGGTGATGACGAAGAGCACATTGGCGGTAGAGTCGTCGATGCGTGTGATGCGGCCAAGCGATTCGCCTTGCTGGCTCACACTGTAGCCCACCAGGCAGTCGATGGGTATCTCATCGTCGTCGAAACATTCTAGTTCGCCAAACTCACTTTTAAGCACATAGATGGGCTTATTGACCAGTATGATTGCATCGGTTTCATTCTCAATGCCATCTATCTTGAGCAAGAGCGATTGCGATGACTTAGTCCTGACGGCATTGACGAAGAAGGGGACAAAAATGCCTTCAACATCGGTAATGAGACAAGAGAATTGCTTGATGTCATCGACGTCGAAATCAACACTTGCTGTGATTTCGCCATCAATGCCATGAGGCTTGTTGAACATGCCAACCCTAACAATCTCTTCTTGCCTTATCATGATTATTTCTTCTTCTTTTTCTTGCCTTGCTGCTTGGGAGTTGCTGTAGGAGCTTCCTTGAACTGGTGAAGCGTGTGAGTAGCGGGATCAAGGGTGATTTTGCCCTTGGAATAGAAGGCCAAATCGTTAAAAATCTTGGCATCCTCCACATCTTCCTTGTTAATCTGGAAAATTTGCTTCTTCATGTGATTGGCGATGAGCATGACTAGAGCATCCTTCTCCTCTCCATCGGGATACTCGCAGGCACGTTCAATCATGCGCTCGATGAGCTTGCCATAATGGCGCATCTTGATGTTTTCAAGCTTGTAATTCATAGGGTCAGGCTTGCTGTCGAGCGTTTCGGCTTTCACCACCTCGTAGGGATAATCAATGTCGAGCTTAAAAT
The DNA here is from genome assembly GCA_016287065.1 of Muribaculaceae bacterium. Taxonomy (GTDB): domain Bacteria; phylum Bacteroidota; class Bacteroidia; order Bacteroidales; family Muribaculaceae; genus Sodaliphilus. The sequence goes on along the minus strand of JAEEVB010000045.1, from coordinate 9,132 downwards.
CACTCATGATGGCAAGGTGGTCCCAGAGCTTGTGCACATAGTCGGCTTCATCACGCAGTTGCGGGAAAAGGTTGCCCATCGTAGAAATAATGGAATAGGCACATTTCGTGCGCTCCACCCTGTCTTCGATGGTGCAGCAGTAGTCGACCATCTGCTGTATGTTGCGCCCATATTCGGGCAAGGCAAGTTTTTTAAGTTGTGAATTATATTTGTACATTTTTTTGAATCATTTTATAAAACAAACTACAAAGGTAGCCATAAATTTTCATACTAGAATACTTTTCTTTGATTTTGTTGCCTGAAAATCTTTCAAATAAAGCGGCGTGGAATATGCTAAATCAAGAAAATCACTCTCTCGATAGGCTTTCTCCGACAGGGCAAGCATGTTACATGCCACTGGTTTCACTGCCGGGCGAAAGATGGCGTTGCTGTGACTGATTACCCCCTGAGCCTTCTCGCTACCGTTACCCAGAAAAACGATTCTATACTTTTCGAGCCATTCCTCAAAACTCTTGTCATCGAGAATCATCGATTCAGGGGCAATGCGCGCCTCAAGCGCCTGATTGTATAGTGCTGTGTACACCTCCATTCGACGCGCGTCAATCATAGGAGCATAGAGCACATCGTCGTCAAAGAATTCCTGGAACATCACACTCACAGCCATGAGTTGCAAGGTGTTGACCCCTATAAGAGGCACATCGAGCCCGAAAGCAAGCCCCTTGGCTTCCGACAGACCTATGCGCAGACCGGTATAAGAGCCTGGGCCTATACTGACTGCAACGGCATCGATTTTCAGTTCTCGCGTTTTAGCATAATGCAGCAACTCGTCGATAAAGACATTGAGAAGCGTTGAGTGTGTGTGTCCATCGTAGTTTTCCCGATTCTCAAGAATGGTTCCATCCATCGACAAAGCTGCCGAACACACATCGGTTGAGGTTTCAATATTGATGATTGTTGCCATAGTTCTATAAAAACTGTGCAAAATTAGTAAAAAAACTCGCTTGTTTTTGCCAAGTTTAGGAATATTAAGTAAATTTGCGAAAAAAAGAAATATGATATTATCAATGACTGGATTTGGCAAGGCTGTGGTGGTATTTAACAACAAGAGAATCACCGCCGAAGTCAAATCGCTTAATAGCAAGCAACTCGACCTTTCGGTAAAATTACCGTTAGCATACCGTGAAATCGAATTAGACCTGAGAAACAAAATTGCAGAGAGCATCAAGCGAGGTAAGGTAGATCTTTATGTAGGATGCGAACTCATCGACGGGACACCCTCCTCTACCATCAGCATCGAAACGCTCAAGCAGTACAAGAAACAAATCGAAAACGTGAGCGCTACGCTCAACATTCCCGCTCCAGCCGACTGGTACAGCACCCTGTTGCGTCTGCCCGATGTGTTACACTCTGAGCAAAACAATGCAGAGCTGCCTCAAGAAGAGAAAGATGCTGTAAAAGGTGTAGTCGAGCAGGCCATCGACGGACTGATATCGTTCCGTGAACAGGAAGGCCGCCGTCTCGAAGCATTCTTCGAAGAGAAAATCGAAGCCATTCAGCAGCATTTCAACCACGTTCCCCAATATGAAGAGGAAAGAATAAGCAAAATCAAGGCACACATGCTCGAATCGCTCGCCAAACTCGAGGTCAAGGAGCATGACAAAAATCGCTTCGAACAAGAGCTCATCTACTATATCGAGAAACTCGATATTACCGAAGAGAAGATAAGGCTGCAGAACCACCTGAACTATTTCCTGGAAACCCTGCACAATGCTGAGGGGCAAGGGAAGAAATTGGGATTTATCACGCAGGAAATGGGGCGTGAAATCAACACTATGGGATCTAAAGCCAACCATGCCGAACTGCAGATTCTTGTAGTGGGCATGAAAGACCAGTTAGAGCAAATTAAAGAACAAGTATTAAACGTGTTATGAGAAAGAAAAAAGGCAAACTGATTATCATATCAGCCCCCTCAGGTAGCGGCAAGTCAACCATCATCAGCCACTTGATTGGCGACGAGTCACTGAAACTGGAATTCTCGGTTTCGGCAACTACCCGACCGCCTCGTGGCGAAGAAAAGAACGGAGTAGAATACTACTTCATGTCACTCGAAGAGTTTAACAAGGCTATTGAGAACGATGAGCTCGTGGAGTATCAGGAAGTGTACCCAGGACGTTTTTATGGCACACTCAAGAGCGAAGTGACTCGTATCAACAAGAAGGGCAAGAACGTGGTGCTCGATGTCGATGTGCTAGGCGCCATTAATGTGAAAAAGATGTATGGCGACCATGCGCTGGCTGTATTTGTCAAAGCCCCGAGCATCGAGGTACTCCGCGAACGCCTGGTGAAGCGTGGCACCGACAGTCCCGAAGACATCGAGAAGCGCGTCAGCAAAGCCGAATTCGAGCTGGGCTACGCTGATCAGTTCGACCATATTGTGGTGAACGATGTACTCGACGATGCCGTGCGTGAAACCCATCAACTGATAACTGACTTCATCAAACAATAACGACAATATGAAGGTAGGCATTTTTGGCGGGTCATTCAACCCCATTCACGTTGGGCATGCCATCATTGCAAGTCATGTGATGGCTCATTCCGACCTCGACCAGATTTGGCTCATGGTTGCGCCACTGAATCCGCTGAAAGAGCCCAATGCGCATAATAACGACATCGATAGGCTCAGGATGACCGAACTGGTTTCACGCCACATCAATGGCGTTGAGACCAGTGCATTTGAGTTCACCCTACCCCGCCCATCCTATACCATTCAGACCCTGAAAGCCCTACAAGAGAAGTTCCCCCACAACGAGTTCTCTCTCATTATTGGAGCCGACAATTGGGCCGTGTTCAAGAAGTGGAAGGACTGGGAAACAATCATAGCAAACTACGACATCCTGATTTATCCTCGTTTGGGCTATGAGGTGACTATTCCTGAAGAATATACCCAACGCGTGAAACTCACCGATGCACCCATCATCGAAGTGTCGTCGACTCGCATAAGAAAAGGATTGGCTCAGGACGAGAACATGCGATTCTATGTGCCAGACGATGTCTATAAGTATATCAAGGCAAATCACCTATACCGACATGAATAACTCCTCACAACTACCACCCAACAGTCTGGCTTTTATAGCGCTTGCAAACGAATACTGTCAAACGGTCGAGAACATACATGAACTTGACCGAAACTCCTTTGTGGCCACCATGCTTAAACTGCTGCCACGTCTCTATATCGTCATCACCGATATGAACGACAACATGAGCCAAACCGACACTGAGATGCAATTTGCACTCGATGAGCAAACCTATGAGCATGCCCGCGAACTGATGAGTGCCGTTATGGGCGAGCCCGACGTTTATCTCGAAGTGTTTGAGGAAGATATGAAATATAGCGACACTCCCATTGCCGCAACGGTGAGCGAAAATCTCGCCGACCTTTACCAGGAGTTCTTTAACCTCGTTTATTCGCTAAAAGATGCCAGTACCGAGGCACAGATGCAATTGCTGTGGTTATGCAAGGAGAACTTCAAAGAGTACTGGGGCCAGACTCTGTGCAACGTGATGCGGGCCCTGCATGCCATTTCATGTGAAAACCTTACTGACAATAACTATTAAATTACAACATAACTATGAATTCCAATCAAACGAAAAAACAAATTCAACCGCTGCTCAGTTTTATGAACTTGAGCCCATGCAACTTTTTGGCAATCAACCATATCAAACAATTGCTAGACGCTGCTGGATTTCAAGAAAAAAGACTTGATGCTCCTCTCGATGTAAAGAAAGGCGACAAATTCTATGTCACTAAAAATGACTCTGCTATTTTCGCTGTAACCGTGGGAAGCAAGAAGATGAATGAAACCGGAGTGAAAATCATCTCTGCTCATAGCGACTCGCCTGGTTTCCGCATCAAGCCGCATGCCGAGATGAGAAGCGAAGGGGGCATTATCCGCCTCAATACCGAAGTGTATGGCGGCCCCATCCTCTACACTTGGTTCGACCGTCCACTTTCAGTTGCAGGACGCGTTATTCTGCGTGGCAAAGATGCACTGCACCCGGACACCAAACTGCTGAAAATCGACCGACCGTTGCTCACCATCCCCCATTTGGCCATTCACTTCAACCGTGCCGTGAATGAGGGCAATAAACTGTCGAAACAAAAAGACATGCTCCCCATCATTGCCAAGGTGAACAATGCGCTTGAAGCCGACAATATGCTCATGAACATGGTGGCCAAAGAACTCAAAGTGAAGATCGAAGATATTCTTGACTTCGATCTCTTCCTCTATGATGTGCAGCCCGCATGCACATTCGGACTGAACGACGAGTTCGTTTCTTCTGGCCGACTTGATGACTTGAGCATGGCCCAAGCCGCCATCGAAGCCATAACCGATGTGAAAGACAGCAAGGCCACCTGCGTAGCGGCCATCTTCGACAACGAGGAGACCGGTAGTGGCACCAAGCAAGGCGCAGCCTCGCCCGTGCTCGCCAATGTGCTCATGCGTCTCAACGAAGCACAAGGTGGCAACTACGACACCTTCTGCCAGGCCATCGCCAAGTCGTTCATGATTTCGGCCGATAATGCTCACGCCTTCCACCCCAACTATCCTGAAAAATATGACCCCACCAATCATCCCGTACTAGGTGGTGGCCCTTGCATCAAGATCAATGCCAACTGCAAGTATATGTCCGATGCACATTCGTCGGCTATCTTCCGTTCGTTGTGCGAAGATGCCGGTGTTCCCTACCAGTATTTCGTGAATCATAGCGATGTGGCTGGTGGCTCCACACTGGGCAACATTTTCACCGGTCAAGTCGATATTGAGGGCGTGGATGTTGGCAGTCCGCTACTTGCCATGCACTCGGCTCGTGAAACCGCTTCGGTGGTCGACCACCTGAACATGATCAAGGTTTTCAAGCAATTCTTTGCTTGATTTCAACCGTTTTTCATTTTTTATGACTAATTTTGCAATCTTACTGAAACATATTAACTAATATATTATAACTATGTACGACGAAAAACTGTTAGCAGAAGTAACCGCAAAAGCCCAGCAGTGGCTTGGTGCCGGTTATGATGAGGCCACACAAGCCGAAGTGCGCCGCATGCTTGAGAACGAAGACAAGACCGACCTGATCGAGTCGTTCTACAAAAATCTCGAGTTCGGCACCGGCGGCCTGCGCGGCATTATGGGTGCTGGTTCTAACCGTATGAACATCTACACAGTGGGCATGGCCACACAAGGACTTGCCAACTACATGAAAGAAGCCTTCAAGAATCTGGAGCAAATCAAGGTGATTGTGGGCCATGATGTGCGTAACAATAGCCGTCTTTTTGCCGAAACCGTTGCCAACATTTTCTCGGCCAACGGCATCAAGGTCTTCCTCTTCGAAGGTCCTCGCCCCACCCCCGAGGTGTCTTATGCCATTCGCTTGCTCGGTTGCCAGAGCGGTGTGAACATCACAGCATCGCACAACCCCAAGGAGTACAACGGTTACAAGGCTTATTGGGACGATGGCGCCCAAGTGGTATCGCCTCACGATGTGAACATCATCGACTATGTGAACCGCATCCACGATGTGAGCGAAATCAAGTTTGAGGGCAATCCCGATCTCATCGAAATCATTGGCGAGAACATTGATTCGCAGTATATTGAGCAGATTCACACCCTCTCGCTCAGTCCTGAAATCGACAAGCGTCAGCACGACCTCAAAATCGTCTATACGCCCATTCATGGTGTTGGACGCGACATTGTGCCTCGCTCCATCATGCGCTGGGGATTCGACAACATCATTCACATTCCCGAACAGGATGTGATGAGCGGCGACTTCCCTACCGTGCCTCAACCCAACCCTGAGATGCGCAGTGCTATGGAAATGGCCATCGCCAAGGCCGAGGAGGTTCAGGCCGACATCGCTCTCGCCAGCGACCCCGATGCCGACCGCATCAGCGTCGTGTTCAAGAACAACAAGGGCGAGTACGACCTGGTTAACGGCAACCAGATTCAGCTCATTTTCCACTACTATCTCATTACTCGCAATGCCGAACTCGGCCGCCTCGACCGTGACCGCGACTACATTGTCAAGACGATCGTCACCAGCGAGACCATCCGCCGCATTGCCGAGCAGCAGGGCATCAAAATGTATGACTGCTACACCGGTTTCAAGTGGATTGCAACCGTAATGAGAGACTTGGAAGGCACCGACGCACGCTATCTGGGTGGCGGTGAAGAGAGCTACGGATTCCTGCCCGAGGACTTCTGCCGTGACAAAGACTCGGTTTCTTCAATTCCCCTCATGTGCGAGATTGCCGCTTGGGCCAAGGATCGTGGCCAGACCATGAACGAGATGCTCATCGAGCTCTACAAGACCTACGGCTACAGCAAGGAGCGCGGCATTAGCGTGGTGCGCACCGGCAAGAGCGGAGCCGAGGAGATTGTGGCTATGATGAAGAACTTCCGTGAGAACCCCATGAAGGAGATTGCCGGTTCGCCCGTTGTCCTCATCAAGGACTTCCAGCTGCTTGAGCAGAAAGACCTGAAGACAGGCAAGGTGGAAAAAATTGACATGCCTGCTACTTCTAATGTACTGCAATACTTCACCGAAGACGGCACCAAGGTATCGATTCGTCCCTCAGGCACTGAGCCTAAAATCAAGTTCTACATCGAAGTTCACGATGTGAACTGGGACGGCAACGACTACGATGCCAAGAACGACTGGGGCGATGCTAAGCTCGACCAGATTGCTCACGACATGGGTATCGCTTAATTAGCAATTAACTCTTAACACAATTCATTTATAAATCATGACTAACAACGTTAAAACCTTACGTGATTCTGCGGCCATGCGCTGGACGGCTCTGCTGCTCCTGGCATTGGCCATGTTCTGTTCCTACATTTTCATGGACATCCTCTCGCCCATCAAAGACCTCATGCAAACCGAAAGAGGCTGGGATAGCTTGGCATTTGGAACGATGCAAGGCTCTGAGGTGTTCCTCAATGTGTTTATCTTCTTCCTCATCTTTGCAGGTATTATCCTCGACAAGATGGGTGTACGCTTCACTGCCGTGCTCTCTGGAGCAGTAATGTTAGTTGGAGCCATCATCAAGTGGTACGCCGTGAGCGACAGTTTCGTCGGCTCTGGATTGGAAAAGTGGTTCACCGAAAACCTGAACTACATCCCATTGTTCGATGAATTGGGTGTCAGTCCCTTCTATGAGGGTATGCCCGCTTCGGCCAAGGTTGCCGCATGTGGCTTCATGATATTCGGCTGCGGTTGCGAGATGGCCGGTATTACAGTTAGCCGTGGTATTGTCAAGTGGTTCAAGGGCCGTGAAATGGCACTTGCTATGGGTTCAGAGATGGCACTCGCTCGCCTGGGCGTTGCCACCTGTATGATTTTCTCGCCCTTCTTCGCCAAGTTGGGCGGCTCGGTAAGTGTTAGCCGTTCGGTAGCCTTCGGTGTTGTGCTGTTATGTATCGCCCTGATTATGTTTGTAGTTTACTTCTTCATGGACAAAAAACTCGACAAGCAGACAGGTGAAGCCGAGGAAAAAGACGATCCTTTCAAAATCAAAGATATTGGCAAAATCCTTACCGACAGTGGTTTCTGGATTGTTGCTCTGCTGTGCGTGCTCTACTACTCTGCCATCTTCCCCTTCCAGAAGTATGCAGTGAACATGCTCCAGTGCAACCTTACGCTTACAGAGCCTGGTGCTGACTCGTTCTGGGCAAGTCCGTCTGTGACAATTGTTCAGTATATCATTATGCTCGTTGTTGCCGCTGCAGGTTTCGCCAGCAACTTCATGAAGAAGAAAGGTCCCAAATATGGCCTTCTTGCTATCTCGGTCATAGCCCTTATCACTTATTGCTACATGGGCTATATGCGTCAGTCGGCCGAGGCCATCTTCGCCGTATTCCCGCTGCTCGCCGTGCTCATCACTCCCATCTTGGGCAGTTATGTTGACCACAAGGGTAAAGCTGCTTCGATGCTCGTTCTGGGTTCGCTGCTGCTCATTGCCTGCCACCTCACCTTCGCATTCGTGCTGCCCATGTTCAAGGGTAGCCCCGTGGGCGGCATAGCAATCGCTTACATCACCATCCTGGTACTCGGCGCTTCGTTCTCGCTCGTGCCTGCTTCACTCTGGCCCAGCGTGCCCAAACTGGTTGACTCTAAGGTGATCGGTTCGGCTTATGCGCTCATCTTCTGGATTCAGAACATTGGTCTATGGCTCTTCCCGCTGCTCATTGGCATCGTGCTCGACAACACCAACGAGGGCGTGTCCGATCCTACCAAGCTCGACTACACCTGGCCGCTCGTTATGCTGGCTTGCCTGGGTGTAGCTGCATTCTTGCTGGGTCTGCTCCTCAAGGTCATCGACAAGAAGAAAGGCATTGGTCTTGAAGAACCTAACATCAAGCCCGAAGAGACAACTGCCGAAGCTCCTGCTGAAGCCTAATCTTAAAGGCGCTAATATTTAGCAACCTCATTTCTTAATTATAAGGGGCACTTGATGCCGCAAGTGCCCCTTTCTTTTTTATAGCAACCTAAGTGTGCCATGACAGGCACACTCTTTACAAATCCTGAAATCACATGAGAGAGAAAGTTAGAGAAACGATTGCCACCAAATCATGGGCGCGCTGGACGGTGCTCGCCATCGTGTCATTCACCATGATGGCAGGCTACATTGTAGCCAAGGAGATGTCGCCCCTGCAATTCATGCTCGAAAAGGCCACTGCCGACGGCGGCATGAACTGGACCAGTGGCGAGTTTGGCATCTTTGCCGGGTCACGCGGCTTTTTCAATGTGTTTCTGCTCATGCTCTTTGTGGGTGGTATCATCCTCGACAAGAAGGGTGTGCGCTTCACGGGCATCCTCTCGTGTGTGCTCATGCTGGCGGGCGCCGCAGTTGTTTATGGAGTGATTGCCTTCACATCGCCCGACCCCATGTGGGATGTGCCTTTGTTGGGCACTGTCAAGCGTCAGGTGGCACTGGCTTCGTTAGGATTCGCCTTCTTTGGCATTGGCTACGAGATGTGCGGCATCACTGTCTCTAAAGTGGTGGTGCGCTGGTTCTCGGGCAAGGAGATGGCGCTTGCTATGGGTTTGCAAGTATCAATGGCCCGTCTGGGCACA
>JAEEVB010000288.1 GCA_016287065.1 Muribaculaceae bacterium | reverse complement strand
GCGAAAAAAAGAGGGGGAAGTGATGGTTATTATAAATAAAGTGCTTACCTTTGCAGCGAAATAAAACACGGTGGAAAAATTTGGCTGCTTGCAACCACTTGAAAAAATGCTAAAACTGCGAAGATCTCCCTCAACCTTTCACAGCACAATTAGCGTTCTTTTTCAATGCAGATGACAAAGAGCGGAAAAATTTTTTCATAAATTATTAATAATTAATTTTTAATGCTTTATGGAAAAAAAGAATTATTTTTTTACATCCGAATCGGTATCGGAGGGACACCCCGACAAGGTGGCCGACCAAATTAGCGATGCCATTCTGGATCAGTTTCTCGCCTACGACCCGCAGTCGAAGGTGGCATGTGAAACAATGGTGACTACCGGCCAAGTGATTGTGGCCGGCGAAGTGAAATCGAATGCCTACATCGACCTGATGGATGTGACACGTCAGGTGATATCGAAGATTGGCTACACGAAGAGCGAATTCAAGTTCGACGCCGATGCCTGCGGCGTGCTCTCGGCCCTGCATGAGCAGTCGCCCGACATTAACCGCGGCGTGGAGCGCGACAAGATTGAAGAGCAGGGTGCAGGCGACCAGGGCATGATGTTCGGCTACGCGTGCAACGAGACGCCCGACCTGATGCCGCTCTCGCTGAGTCTGGCGCACCTCATCATGCGCGAACTCGCCGAGTTGCGCAAGGGCAAACTGCTGCCCTATCTGCGCCCCGACGCCAAGAGTCAGGTGACGGTGGAGTATGACGGCGTGACGCACAAGCCCGTGCGCATCCACACCATTGTGATCAGTACCCAGCACGACGACTTTATCAAGCCCGAGGGCAAGAGCATTGAGGCACAAGAGCGTGCCGACGAGGAAATGCTTGCCCGCATTCGCCGCGATATGGAGACGGTGCTGCTTCCGCGGGTTCTGCGCCGTGTGAAGGAAGAGGAGCGTGCGCTGTTCGACGACCGGCTCATACTGCACGTGAACCCCACAGGCAAGTTTGTGATAGGTGGACCTCACGGCGACACGGGCCTTACTGGCCGTAAAATCATCGTCGACACCTATGGTGGACGCGGTGCCCATGGTGGTGGTGCCTTCTCAGGCAAAGACCCGAGCAAGGTGGACCGCAGTGCTGCCTACGCCGCACGCCACATAGCCAAGAACGCGGTGGCCGCTGGCATTGCCGACGAGATGCTGGTGCAGATATCCTATGCCATAGGCAAGGCCGAGCCAGTGAGTTTCTATGTGAACACCTATGGCACAAGCCATGTGAAGAAGAGCGACAGCGAGATAGCCAGCATACTGCAAGGCATCTTCGACATGCGCCCACATGCCATTGAGCAACGGCTCAAGTTGCGTTATCCCATTTATGAAGAGACGGCCGCCTACGGACACATGGGCCGCACGCCCAAAGTGGTGTCGAAACACTTCTGCTCAAAGTATGAAGGCGACCGTGTGATGCAGGTGGAACTGTTCACCTGGGAGAAACTTGACTACGTCGAAATCCTGAAAAATGCCTTTGGACTCTGAAAAAAGTGCGATTTTAGTACATTTTCACCAAAAAAAGTACCAAAACCACGAGTAAATGATTACTTTTGCAATGGTTAACCAACCTTGCATGCAATGGCTAAAAACAAATCGGGCTGGCTCAAGCGAACATGGAGCCGGCTAAAACGCTGGAACCATAGTTTCTGGCAATGGTATAAAGGCATTTTCAAAGGCCGTCCGTGGTACATCAAGTTACTGTCGGGACTGGGCACTTTTGTGGTGTGTGTACTGCTGTTTGTGATAGCAGTGAGCATCAATTTCCTGTGGCTGTTTGGCAAGTCGCCATCGATCAGCGAAATCATGCATCCCAAGACCAACAACGCGTCGTACATCTATAGTGCCGACGGCGAATTGCTGGGCAAGTACTACAGCGAGAACCGCACCCCGGTGAAATATGAAGAAATTGCGCCCGTCTTCTTCGATGCACTCATCGATACCGAAGACGAGCGCTTTTATTCTCACCACGGCATCGACTATGGCGGTGTGCTGGCGGCAGTGAAGGACAATGTGATGCACGGCAAGTCGCGCGGCGCGAGCACCATCACGCAACAGCTGGTGAAAAACATGTTCAAGGTGCGCACCAAGTACTCTACCGGCCTGCTGGGCAAGATACCGGGCTTGGGCATCCTCATATCGAAGACCAAGGAGTGGATACTTGCTACCGAGATTGAAATCTTCTATGACAAGAAGGAGATTCTCACGATGTATGCCAACACGGTAGATTTCGGCAACAATTCGTTTGGTATCAAGACAGCGGCCCGCACCTACTTCAATACCTCGCCCGATAGCCTGAACATCGAGCAGTGTGCCGTGCTGGTGGGCCTGCTGAAGGCTACATCGGCCTATAACCCCAAACAGAATCCTAAGAATAGCTTGAAGCGCCGCAATGTGGTGCTGCACAACATGTACACCCACAACCACCTGACCAAGGCGCAATTCGACTCAATCTCGCAGATTCCTATTGAACTGAAATTCAATGTGGAGCGGCCCGACAACGACAAGGCACTCTACTTCAAGGAAGCGGTAAAAGAGGAGATGCGTGACTGGTGTGAGGCCAACGGAGTGGACTTCGAAACCGACGGCCTGAAAATCTACACCACCCTCGACTCT
>JAEEVB010000044.1 GCA_016287065.1 Muribaculaceae bacterium | reverse complement strand
GGAGGACAGCCTTCTTCTCCAGCATATTGACTGTCGGCCCCGAGTTGCCGCAAGGCATCGACCAGTGGGGCGATGGGGCGGTGGTGCATGCGATTGTCGCCACAAAGTGTGACTGTGCGGTTCTGCCGGGTGGCGAAGTAGGCGGTGAGAAAGCGCATGGCTGTGCCGGCGGCACCCACATCGATGGTGTCGCTGTCGTCAGTGAGCGCTTGTTGCATGGTGGCAGTGTCATCACACTGGGCAAGGTTGAAGATGCGGAACTGTTTGGCACACAGTGCCCTGATGAGCAGCAGCCGGTTGCTGATGCTCTTGGATGCAGGCAGTGCAATGGTGCAGATGCTGCGTTGGGGTGCTGTGAGTCGATAGTTCATGCGCTTATAAAACATTGTTTACGCAAATTTACAATAAAAACTTTAATTAATAGTAGAAACTGCTAAAAAAATGGTGTTATTAGACATGCTGTTCGACAGGGGAATCTGTTAAAAATGATTAATCATTAATGCATTTAGTGCATTTCCAATCAAATTATTATAACTTTGTAAGTTATAGTGTAATAATACAACTAATATCAGTAGTTTCATCAAGCGATATCATAAATACCAAACAATATTTTCATTAATTCTCACTTTTATGAAAAAGATTCAATTACTACTTACTTTTGCCCTGATTGGCTTTGCCAGTGCATGGGCAGCTTCGGCAAGCTTCACGGCTGCCAGCATTACCCTGGGCGATCACACCGAGAACCTGCCCGCCTCGGGCATGGACATGGTTGTGCTCGAAGAACCCATGGAGAGCTTTGTGCTCGACGGATTCCAGACCACTGTTAGTGGCACAGCCGAGAGCGTGAAGATGGTGGGCACTATGTACAAAGATGGTCAGTCGCCCAACGAGTGGCGCGACATTCCCGCTGGCAACGGCGGCGGTAGCGTGTGGGGCGTTTCGGGGCTCAATTTCGACATTATCGAAGGCGAATTTGCCGGCAAGACTTTCGTCCTTGAATTCTACTTTGAGGGAACCGACAAGTCGGGCCAGTCGTTCTACTACAACAATGGCGGACAGAACTACAAGGTGAAGTTCACCAAGGCCGAAGGCTCGGGTAACCAGCCAGTGCAATTCACCGAAGCCTCTCTGACCCTGACTCTTGACAACAACAACACCTTGCAGTACACCTTCCCCGACGAGAATAGTCGCGACCCGTGGGACCAGCCTGGAGAACTCTCCAGCCTGCGCATCGATGGCTTCTCGCTGCAGGTAGTGCGCGAGAGCGGCGTGAAACTGGAAGACGTTTCGGTGCAGTACAAGGTCTATGAGCAGGGCTCTGACAGCAACTGGAACGGCATTCAGTATGCCAGTCAGGAGGATGTGGGTGACAAGTACCACAAGCACTTCTGGAATGACCATGCCTATGTGGAAATCGACACCAGCAACCTGACTGAAGGCAAGACCTATGTGCTCGAGATCATGTTCCAGCTGATTGACGACGAGGGTGACTATTACATCTTCGGCCGCAACAGCGATGCCATGAAGTTTAACTTCTCCAAGAAGGCTGAGGAGCAGTTCGACCGCTACGATGTGAACCACGACGGCAAGGTGAACGTTTCAGACGTCACCGCCCTCATCAACCGCATCCTGGGAGTAATCTAAGTAGCAAGAACAAATGTAAATGAAGAGGGAAGTCACACAGATGACTCCCCTCTTTTTACTGTCTTTTTTATCAAGAGTGCTTACTCGGTGAGGTTGCTGATGCTTTTCGACGCAGGCAATGCAATGGCGCATTGCAGCGTTGGGGTGCTGTGAGTCGATAGTTCATGCGCGTGTCATTAATGAATTGTTACGCAAATTTACAATAAAAACTCAAGAATCCCACACGAGAATGACTTTTTGGTAACAAAAGTGCAATGTTGAAACTACACTTTTGGGCAAAAGTTGCAACTTTGACCTTGCATTTTTTGGTGGAGCATATTAATATGTTGTTCCTCTATACTATGGCTTTTCATGGTTGAACAGCATGTAAATTGTTAACATGTAGGAGTTTGTTTATTATGCAATGGTGCAAATAATCATTGAATCTTGTGAAAAATCAGCCATTTTCGCGATTTTTTTTTGAAAACGGCTGATTTTTTTTGATGCTTATATTCTTGTATTCATTTGGGTTCTATGTAATTAACAGAATAATGAACGCTTTGAGGTTGGAATGTTTTTTTGGTGGATTATTGAATCGATCAATTGGAATTGGATGGGTGGGAAAATGGCACAATTGGGGTGCCAAAATTAGGGGGATGGTGGCTGTGCGTTTCAATTAATTTTGCACTTGCTTGTTGACTCTGCACAAAGATGTTGCGCGCCTCTGTTTTTTGATTTCTTGCTACACTTGATGGGGAAATCGCATTTTTTGTGTACCTTTGTAAGTTTTAACGAGAAATGCATGATAGAAGTTGAAAATATCGTGAAGCGTTTCGGCACGCTCGAGGTGCTGCGGGGAGTGAGCCTGCGCATCGGGCAAGGCGAGATTGTGGGCATTGTGGGTCCCAGCGGTGCCGGCAAGACCACGCTGCTGCAAATTGTGGGCACACTCGACAAGCCCGACGACGGCCGCGTGCTCTATGATGGCGTGGATGTACTCAGACTCAAGGATAAGGAGATGGCACATTTCCGCAACCGCAACATCGGTTTCGTGTTTCAGTTTCACCAGCTGCTGCCCGAGTTCACATCGCTCGAGAATGTGGCAATACCTGCCCTGATAGGGGGCGAGAAACGCGAAGATGCCTATGCCCGTGCCAAGGAACTGCTTGCCTTCATGAACCTGAGCGAGCGAATGGACCACAAGCCTGCCCAGCTGTCGGGTGGCGAACGTCAGCGTGTGGCGGTGGCGCGTGCGCTGGTGAATCGGCCGCAGGTGATACTTGCCGACGAGCCGAGCGGCAGTCTTGATAGCCAGAACAAGCAGGAACTGCACCAGCTTTTCTTCAGGTTGCGCGACGAGTTTGGCCAGACCTTTGTGATCGTGACTCACGATCAGGGCCTTGCCGCCCAGTGCGACCGCGTGCTGCACATGCGCGACGGAGTGATTGAGAAACCCGATGAAGTGATTGAACCCGTGGAGTGATGAAACGATACTTGAAACATAGCATGGCATGTATGCTGGCAGTGGTGGCAATGGTTGCCATCTCGTGCCAGGACGATAACGATGGCACCGATGTGTACACCGACTTTCGCTACGACCTGGTGACCTACACAGGTCAGGAGGCAGAGGGGGCCACCTTCGAGTATCTGGGGCAGAACGACTCTACCGTCGTGACGCTGCACAGTAACCTTGACAAGCAAGACGACCTGAAAGTGGGTCGCCGAGTGCTGCTCAACTACAAGGTGCAGGAACGGTTGAGCCCCAGCAACTGGCGCGTGACGGTGAACAATTATAGTGCCGGCGTGGCGAGTGACTCGTTGCGCTACAATACGCACCCACTCGAGGACTACGCCATGCATCCCATCAGACTCAAGAGCCTGTGGCGCACCGGCAATTACATCAATTTGCGATGCGAACTGGAATATACCGGCAAGCAGCGTCAGCTCTACCTGATGATTGACAAGGAAACGCATCATGCCGACACGGTGCACTGTTACCTGGTGCACGACCTGCTGGGTGCCCCTGCCACCTACTTCTGGCGCAGTTGTTACGCCTCGTTCTATGTGGGACAGGTGTGGCATCTGGAGTCGTGCAAGACCCTGCGGGTGCATGTGAACGATGAGACCTATCCCGACAGAACTTATTATGACTTTAGCAAATAACTGATTATTAACAAATAAAATAAAATTCTACAACGATGAACGAAAACAAAAACAACCAGAAACAGATTCAAATAGAAGTGCCTAACGAAGAGATGCAGGGCAAGTATGCTAACTTGGCAGTGATTACTCACGGCCCCAACGACTTTTTCCTGGATATGATTCTGATGGCCCCCAACACCCCTAAGGCCCGCGTGCAGAGCCGCATTATCATGACTCCCGAGAATGCCAAGCAGCTGATGATTGCCTTGCAGCAGAACATTCAGAAGTATGAGAGCAACTTTGGCGAAATCGTGCAACGCACCGGCAACCGTCAGCCTGTGAACGACGGCATTATGGACTTCCCGCTGCCCAAAGGCCAAGCCTAAAGGCACAGCGCAGCTTAATTGTGCATTGTGCATTGTGAATTATGCATTAATTAAAAAATATGGAACATAATCTTTTTATCTATAACACGCTGAGCCGCCGCAAGGAGCAGTTTGTGCCCCTGAACGAGCCTTTTGTGGGCATGTATGTGTGCGGTCCCACAGTCTATGGCGACCCGCATCTGGGTCATGCCCGCCCGTCAATCACCTTCGATGTGCTGTTCCGTTACCTGAAACACTTGGGTTACAAGGTGCGCTATGTGCGCAACATCACCGATGTGGGTCATCTGGAACATGATGCCGACGAAGGTGAGGACAAGATAGCTAAGAAGGCACGCCTCGAGCAGCTGGAACCCATGGAGGTGGCACAATATTACACCAACCGCTACCACCAGGCTATGGCCATGCTCAATGTGTTGCCGCCCAGCATCGAGCCTCATGCTACTGGTCACATTATCGAGCAAGAGGAGCTTGTGAAGGAAATCTTGGCGCGCGGCTATGCCTATGAGAGCAACGGCAGCGTGTACTTTGATGTAGAGAAGTATAACAACGACTACCGCTACGGCATCTTGTCGGGCCGCAACCTCGACGACACCAAGGACGCAAGTCGCGACCTCGATGGAGTGGGCGAGAAGCGCAATCAGGCCGACTTTGCCCTGTGGAAGAAGGCACAGCCCGAGCACATCATGCGCTGGCCCTCGCCTTGGAGCGATGGCTTCCCCGGCTGGCACTGCGAGTGCACCGCCATGGGCCGCAAATACTTGGGCAAGAAATTCGACATTCACGGTGGCGGCATGGACCTCATCTTCCCGCATCACGAGTGCGAGATAGCACAGGCTGTGGCCAGTCAGGGCGAGGATATGGTGCACTACTGGATGCACAACAACATGATTACCATCAATGGTCAGAAGATGGGCAAGTCGCTGGGCAACTTCATCACGCTGGAGCAGTTCTTCAAGGGTGAGCATGAGGGGCTGGCACAGGCCTATGGTCCCATGACCATCCGCTTCTTCATTCTGCAGGCCCATTATCGTGGCACTGTCGACTTCTCGAACGATGCCTTGCAGGCTGCCGAGAAGGCCTATGAACGCATGCTCGACGGCTGGCACCGTCTGAACGAATTGAAGGCGAGCGACACCACCACAGTGAAACTCGACAACTACCGTGAGCGCTGCGCCGAGGCGATGAACGACGACCTGAACACGCCCATTGTGATAGCTACGCTCTTTGATGCTTGCCGCGCCATCAATCAGGTGAACGACGGCAACGCTACCATTGCGCAGGCCGACCTCGACGAACTCAAGGATGTGTTCCAGACCTACCTGTTCGATGTGCTGGGTGTGCGCGACGAGAGCGCCGGCGGCGAAGGCGTGGATGTGGAGCCATACAAGAAGGCAGTGGACCTGTTGCTCGAGATTCGCAAGACCGCCAAGGCCAACAAGGACTGGGCTACGAGCGACCTGATTCGCAACAAGATGAACGAGGCTGGCTTTGATGTGAAAGACACCAAGGACGGCTTTGAGTGGAAGTTGAAATAGTCCTTTCCCACTGTTATGGAGAGTCGGCTGGTCTCGGTCATTGTACCTGTCTACAATGTGAAAAGTTACTTGCCACGGTGCCTCGAGAGCATCGTGGCACAGGACTATTCACACCTGGAAGTGATACTGGTTGATGATGGTTCGACCGACGGCAGCAGTGACCTGTGCGACTCCTGGTCGGCGCGTGACTCGCGCATCAAGGTGATTCACAAAGCCAACGAAGGCCCAGGTCAGGCGCGCAATACCGGGCTCGACGCTGCTCAGGGCAGCTATGTGGCATTCATCGACAGCGACGACTATGTGCACCCGCAATTCATCGGCAGGCTTCACCGCCATGCTCTGGAGCAGGATGCCGAGGTGGTGCTGTGCCGTTGGGTGGAGTTCGAAGACGACAACCCCGCACAACTGCCCCCTGTAACCGACAATCCTCGACTAACTGAGATGACGGGAATGGAGGCATTGCGTCGCATTTTCTATCAAGATGAAATCACACATTCGCCGTGGGGCAGACTCTATCGCCGCGACCTGTTTGCGCAGCATCGCTTTTCCGAGAAATATGTCTACGAAGACCTCGAACTCATCTACCCGTTGCTCAAGCAGGTGCACAAGGTGCTGGAAACCGACGAGCGGCTTTATGCCTATATGCTGCGCCCCACGAGTTTGATGCGCACCTTCAATGCACAGCGCACCGTGGTGCTCGACATCATGGATGACCTGGAGCGGCAGGTTGTCGCTAATGATTCCTGCCTGTTGCCGGCTGTACGTAGTCGCAAGTTGAGTGCCAACTTCAATATGCTCAAGCTCATGCCGCGCGACGATGCTTCCTATACTCCGCTCTTCGACCGCTGCTGGGCGGCAGTGAAACAATTGCGCTGGGGTTGTCTCGTGGATAGCCATGTGCGACTGAAGAACAAGCTGGGCATATTGCTCTCACTGCTGGGCAAAAAAATGACTATTAGACTCCTGAATTCCGCAAAACATTGCTTCTGATAGTTTTTACCGACAAAAAGTGCCCATTCGTAGAAAAAAATTTGTGTGATTCTTTTGGCTGACTTATCTTTGTAGGTGATAATAGAAATTTTTTCATTATTTGCTTTTAGGCTTGTTTTTTTAAAAACTTTACTTCAAAATTGTTAAGTATTGTCCAGAATCCTCAATTTGTACATTGGAAAACACACAAAACAGAGACTGATTAGTCTCTGTTTTTTTTGTGTATATGAAGTATAAATGGGGAAAAATGCTTAAATTTGCAAATTTGATATATGGCATTTAACTCGTTGCAATTTATCCTGTTCTTACCGGTAGTGTTTGCGCTCTATTGGTATGTGTTCAAGAAACTGCCTGTGCAGAACTGGTTTCTTGCAGTAGCGAGTGTGCTGTTTTATGCGTGCTGGGACTGGCGTTTTGCGTTTTTGCTGGTATTGACTACACTGAGCAGTTATGCTGCTGGCTTGGCACTGGAACGCGTCGAAAAACGCAAGTTGAGGGCCTGGATATCGGCGGCCAACATTGTGGCGAACTTGCTGATTCTGGGCTTCTTTAAATACTACAACTTTTTTGCCGAGAGTTTCGCCGACCTACTGCGACTGATGGGTTTCCTGCCCGACTTCGCCACGTTGAATATTGTCTTGCCTGTGGGCATTTCGTTCTATACCTTCCAGGCACTGAGTTATTCGATTGATGTGTATCGTCGCAAACTGCCAGCTACTCACCGGCTCGATGCTTTCATGGCCTATGTCACCTTCTTCCCGCAATTAGTGGCAGGCCCTATTGAGCGGGCCTCCAACCTGTTGCCGCAGATGCTGCGCCAGCGCAGTTTCGACTTTGAGCGTGCGGCCGACGGCTGCCGCCAGATGTTGTGGGGCTTTGTCAAAAAGATAGTAGTGGCCGACAATTGTGCTGTGGCGGTCGATATGATATGGGGCAATTACACCACAATGAGTGGCTTGCAGTTGCTGATAGGGGCAGTGTTGTTTGCGATACAGATATATGCCGATTTTTCGGCCTACAGCGATATCGCGATAGGTTGTGCTCGCCTGTTTGGAATCGAACTGCAGCTTAACTTCAAGTATCCTTATTTCTCTCGCAATGTGGGCGAGTTCTGGCGCAGGTGGCACATGTCGCTCATGCGCTGGTTCAAGCAATATGTCTATATCCCGTTAGGGGGCAATCGCAGGAGCCTGAACCGCACACTCTTCAACATCATGATCGTATTCTTGCTGAGTGGCTTGTGGCATGGGGCCAACTGGACTTATGTGGTGTGGGGTGCCTATCATGGCCTGCTCATGTGCATAGCGTTGCTGATGGGCTGGAATCGCCACTATACCAGTGTGGTGGCAGCGCAAGAGTGGGTGGTGAAACCCCGTGAACTGTGCAATATGGCACTCACGTTTGCACTCGTGGTGCTTGGCTGGATATTCTTCAGGAGCAACAGCATGGCCGAGGCCGAAGGTTACCTGTCGCACATGATAAGCCACATAGGCGAGACAACGGTGACGGTGGGCTATAGAGCCATGTTCTATTCAGCACTGTTGTTATTGGTTGATTGGGTGTGCCGTCGGCGCGAGCATGTGTTGCGTCTGAATTTCGGTGGCCTGTTCCAGTACCGCTGGGGCCGTTGGGTGCTCTATTATGGCCTGGTATTTCTGATTATCTATGAGTTGCATCAGTCGCAACAGTCATTTATCTATTTCCAGTTTTAGCCGATGAAGAAGTTTGTGAAACATATTGCATGGTTTGTGCTTCCGGTGGTATTCTTGCTGCTGGCAGGAGAACTCTATATGCGAAGCATCCCCAACATCTACCGGTATAAAGAGGAGTGGATGCAGGCACATGCGGGCGAGGTAGAAACGCTGGTATTTGGAAACTCGCATGCTTTCGATGGCATCAGTCCCAGCCAGATGACGGGCCATGTATTCAACCTTGCCATGCCCAATCAGATGCTGGAGCACGACTACTTCTTGCTCTCACGTTATGCCGATAGCTACAAGCGGCTGAAACGCGTGATAGTAGTGATTGATGAGTGCAACTTGCTGTTGCCCGAACTGGAGTCGATGGGCTTTGGCGATCGTAGCACCTATTATCGCATTTATATGGGGCACGACAAGCACTCGATATGGTCGCTTTATAACTTTGAGATAAGCAACCTCAAGACGTGTTATCACAAGGTGAAGCGCTGGTGGCAGACCAAACGCGAGGGCGGAAACCTGCTGGGGTGCGATTCGCTGGGATTCTCGCCACAGGGCGAGGTGCGCCGTGCGGGCGAAGGTGTAGACGTGGCATTTCTCAAAGGCCGCTGGCGCAAGGCTACGGTGGTGAACCGCAATGTGAGCTATCTCGACAAGATTGTGAAATTCTGTCAGGACCATGGTGTGGAACTGGTGCTGATAACGATGCCATACAGGGAAAAATACTATGATCTTCTCGACCGTAACACAAGACTCATGGTGCGGCGCATTGGAGTAAGGTTTGCCACCAGGCCTGGAGTGAGATATATCGATTTCCAGGAAGGCTCACGTATGACCGACGATGACTATATTGACAACAGCCACCTGAAAACGAGTGCTGCCACGCGGTTCAGTCACCAACTCGACAGCGTGTTGCAAGTTCAGTAATAGAATGAGGACTAACGGTTGATGAAATCAAGAAAAGCCTGCTTGTAGCTGTCGCCGATGGGTATGTACTTGTCGCCGAAGACGATGCGATTGCGGTCAATTTCACGAATTTTGCCTTTCTGCACAATGTAGGAACGGTGCACCCTGATGAAACGAGATGCCGGCAGCATCTGTTCCATGGCTTTCATGTTCATGAGCGAGAGTATGGGCCGCGGGGCATCGTCGGTGTAGATTTTCACATAGTCCTTAAGGCCCTCGATATACTTGATGCTGTCCAGGTCGATTTGGAGCAGTTTGTACTCGCTTTTGACGAAGATGCTCTTCACGTCATCGTCACGAACGGGCTGCTCGGGTTGTTGATGTGCAAGCGAGAACCACTGCAATGCGCGGTTGCAGGCCTCGAGAAACTCAGCATAGGAGATGGGTTTGAGCAGGTAGTCGAGCGCATTGATGCGGAAACCCTCGAGGGCATATTGCTCAAAGGCCGTGGTGAACACGATGCGTGTTGTCTCGGGAATCATCTTCGAGAGTTCCAGCCCGTTGAGGTCAGGCATCTGTATGTCAAGAAAAAGCACGTCGACAGGGGTTTCGGTGATTCCCTTCATAGCCTCTACCGCATTGGCATAGCGGCCGGCTAGTTCCATAAACGGAATCTTATTGACGTAGCTCACGAGCAATTCGATAGCAAGGGGTTCGTCGTCGACGATAGCACATTTAAGCTTCATTGTAGATGGTGATTTTAGAGTAATACTTCGTGTCGTTGTCGGTAGTTCCTTTTTCCCACTTGTGACGGTCTGGATAAAGGAGTTCGAGCCGTTTGCTCACTTGTTCAAGCCCTATGCCCGAACCGCTTTTGTCGTTGTCGCGCTTGGGATAGTTGGTGTTCACGATTTCGCAGACGATGCAGCCATCGGTGTTGCTCATGTTCACGGCGATTTCGCCGGCTCCAGAGGGTGATATGCCGTGCTTGAAGGCATTCTCGATGAGCGAGATGAAGATGAGCGGTGCCACGGGGGTGGAGTCGTCGGGTGCAATCTGTATGTTGGTGTTGACCTTCACATTCTGGGTGACGCGAATCTTCATGAGTTCGATGTAGTTGTTCATGAATGACACTTCTTTGTAGAGTGGCACAAATTCGAGCTGATTGCCGTAGAGCACGTGCCGCAGCAGTTTGCTCAGTTCCTCGACTGCGGTCTGCGCCTTGGTCTGGTCGAAAGCGATAAGGGCATAGATATTGTTCAGGGTGTTGAGCAGGAAGTGTGGGTTGAGCTGGTTGCGCAGGTTCGAGAGCTCGGCCTCGGTGCGCTGTCTTTCAGCCTCTTTGCGTGCTTCCTCGAGGTGCTGCCACCGCTGGCTCATGCGCACAGCTACCGAGAGGCCCACCACCAAGATGAACATGAGTAGCGACTGGAAGATGAGGGAGAGAATGGGTGGCCCGAATCCCTGCCGTCTCCTGGGTGCAATGTCTAAGATGTTGCTCATCAGGTTCCACCATCCAAAAGTGCAGGCAATGCCTATGGCAATGAGTGCAAGGTTGGCAAAGAAAAACATTTTGCGCTTGTGGGCAAAGAGCAGTTTAGGGATGAGCCACAGGTAGTTGATGTAGAACACCATCATGTAGCACAGCGTAGAGCCCATTGAGCGCACAAAGTGAGTCCATCGCATATCCCAAGTGTCATTGGGCCGGTAGAAGAGCAGGGGCAGGAATATCACGATGCCCCAGCACAGGATGTGGATGAGCAGATTCCTGTTTTTAATGTCTTTAGTCATTTGGAGCCGGTTTTATGATACAAAGATAAGCAATGGCATGAAGTTTTGCAAATGTGATAGACTACACTAACCATTTCATAGATGAATGTGGTGGTTTGCCCGACAAAAATGGGTGCATTGCACGGAGTATGTCGCTAGGGAGTTGAGAAGTGAAAGAGAGGCCGACCCTGGAGAATGAATGGCAATGAGATGACAATTTATGAACAAGCAAACATGTAGAGCAGGGGCTGCCATCGCCCCTGCTCTACTATTCTACATCTGGCTGATGCCTCACGCGCTGTCCCTGCATCTGGCGATTGTTTCCACCATTAGATTACTCCGAGGATGATGTTGACGAGTGCGGTGACATCTGAGACATTCAGTTTGCCGTCGTTGTTCACATCGGCGCGGGTCTGATCAATGGTTGTGACGCCCAGAATCATGTTCACCAGGGTGGTCACATCGCTCACATTCACTTTGCCATCGCCGTTCACATCGCCCCTGAGGAAGCCCACTTGGCAGTCGGGGGTTCCTCCAGAGAGAGATAATAAATTGCTACCTCTATAATAGTGAGTTGTCACATGGTATGTGCCAGGCTCCAGATTATCAAAAGTGAAGTTAGTTGTTGTTGTGCCATTGCCTGCAACATTGATGCCATTCCATAATGATTGTATGTGGCCAGCACCATTTTTATAGAGTTTTGCAACAATAAAATCGTGATAAGCGAATGAATAGTTGTTCTTTACTGTGGCTTGAACCATCATGCTGTTACCTGTTATCACATTGTTAGCATCGGCATTAGTCACCCTGTCGGTGATACTCAAATCGCCGGCGGTGGTGCTTTCGATTGTAATAAACTGCTCACAATAGCGTTGAGCATACGAAGGTTCATAGCTGGGTTCGTAAAAGTCGTCCCGTGGCACTAAAGCATATGGGAAAGTCACTGCTCTTGTAGGCACGAAGACCATTTTCGTGGAGGTGCTTGTGCCTATGGGCACTTTCACCTCGGTGCCTCCAATAAGTCTATTATATTCATAGAGGTAGATGGGTATGCAATCGCCAAAATGGCTTTCGTTAACAATCTGCACAGTGAGTTCAATGGGTCGTCCCACTTTTTTAATGTCGCTCACTGAACTGATCCACACCCTGACGCCTTCGGGTGGGTCCATAGCTCCAGGTGGTGTGGATAAAGTGATTGTGTTGCCGTTGATCACGGCGCGAATATACCTGTTGTTTCCCGAGTGGTGACTGGGATACCAGTGTGAATTGCCCGTTTCCCGACAGATGGGTCGCAAATAATAAGTGCCGTCGCTGTACCCTTTGCCGAACGACAGGTTGCGTCTATATTGTATCGTTTGATTGGGTGATAGGGTGGTGTCTTGTACAGCACCGGTGTAGCGTGTGATAAGCGAGTATCCGTCTTCCTGATACACCCCCCAGCCCATGTCGTAAGTTCTCCCGCTAATCGGGTTGCATCGTTGCGATGCGGTGACATTAATAACGAAAGCGTCCGAAGAGCTATCGCGTGTGTAAGTTTCTTGACCAATGGCGACCGAGTTTGCAAAAGCTACAGAATTTTGCTCTTGGCTAGTAGATGAATCGTACTTTAATCCAATCATGATGCGCTGTGTGATGGTGTAGCCCGAAGGAACAAAATTGGCAGTGTTGGCGTCATAGTTCACCAGCGTGAGCCGGTAGTAGCCATCATACTGTCCTTGTAAACCCCAGTTGAAGTGATAGTATCCATTCCCGTCGTGTCCGTCACAAATGAAGGACTCAGTAATGCCGGTATAATCTCTGGCAGTGTAGATGACGGGTCGCTTGTTATTCAGTTCAATCAGGATATAGTTCTCCCATTCAGCCTTACTGTAATCGGTCCTGTACACCATTCGTGCTGCTTTGGGGAAGTAAAGAAAGTTCTCAAGAGGCTCGATATAGGGCATTCCGACCGAGTAGGTCGTGTCAAAATCGGTTTTTGTCGCCTGGGCACAAAACCGCATGAGCCTTGCAACAGCAATGTTTTGTGTGTTGTAAGGATTGTCGAGTTGCGTTGTATAGTCGGTCAGGACATCATCCCAATACACCATTTTCAT
This sequence comes from Muribaculaceae bacterium, assembly GCA_016287065.1. GTDB lineage: Bacteria > Bacteroidota > Bacteroidia > Bacteroidales > Muribaculaceae > Sodaliphilus. Next base: position 262 of record JAEEVB010000044.1, on the reverse strand, counting down.
ATAAGCTCCAACCTGTAGTTTATGCGTAGAGGTGGTGTATCCATTAAGTGTGGTATGAAAATAATCATTAGGTTTGTATCTTGCGTAATACATTACTTGTGCAAGGGCTGTAGCCAGGCTGCCGGTCTTGCAGTACTTGCCGCCAAGTTGGGGACACTCAAGATTGAAAGGATTGTCTTGTCCCCAGTGGGTTTTGATGAAAGGGGCCACTGGGGTTATGCCCGCCTTGGGGGCCGATGTCGCGCTTGGCTCTACCACACCC
>JAEEVB010000287.1 GCA_016287065.1 Muribaculaceae bacterium | reverse complement strand
AGGAGCAGTCGAGCGGACTGTATGCCCAGCACATGGCCGAGCGTGGCTTCCTGACCATCGCCTTTGACCCCTCATTCACCGGTGAGAGCGGTGGCGAGCCTCGTCGCATGGCTTCGCCCGACATCAACACCGAGGACTTCCTCGCAGCCGTCGATTTCCTGAGCGTGCAGGACAATGTGGATCCTGAGCGCATCGGCATCATCGGCATCTGCGGTTTCGGTGGCATGGCAGTCAATGCCGCAGCCCTCGACCCGCGCATCAAGGCCACCATCGCCTCGACGATGTATGACATGAGCAAGGTGACCGTTGAAGGCTATTTCAAAAGTGAAGACAGCAAGGAACAGCGCATGGAGAAACGCAAAGCGATTGCAAAACAGCGCACTGAGGATTACAAGAATGGCAGTTACAAGCGCGCTGGCGGTGTGGTGGATCCACTGCCCGACGACGCTCCTCAGTTTGTCAAGGAATACTACGATTACTACAAAACCAAGCGAGGCTATCATGAGCGCAGCGGCAACTCAACTGATGGTTGGAATGTGACGGGCTGCCAGTCGTTCCTCAACCAGCCTCTGCTGGCATGGGCTCACGAGATTGAGGCTCCCGTGCTGCTCATTCATGGAGAGAAAGCACACTCGCGCTACTTTAGCGAATATGCCTTTGAAAAGATGACAGGTGTGCATGTTGATGGCGAGAGCAAAACCGTCGGGAACAAGGAACTGATGATTATTCCGGGAGCCGTGCACTGCGACCTGTACGACGACAAGGCCGGTGTGATTCCCTATGACAAGATGGCTGAGTTCTTCAAGAGCAATCTGAAATAAGGGAGAGAGTACAATAATCTCGTAAAGTGGGGGCAGTTTGTTCTCTCACAAAGAATCAGGGTTGGCGATGAAGCCAACCCTGTTTTGTTTGTCGCCCTTAACGAGGCTGAACGGGTGATTGTTGCCAGCGCTTGAGAGTGGGGAAGAATTGTTGCATCATGGCGATGTATTGCTCACGGGGCATGGGTTGGGGCATGTGCTTGTTGACCTCGTCGAGGAACTGTGCGCAGTGGTCAATCATCTCGTCCATAGTGCAGTCTTGCAGGAACTTGCCGTCTTGGTAGCAATACTTGCAGTAGTCAAAACAAATGCTGCCGTCAGGATTGGTACCGAAGTCATCGTTGCTTGTGAGAGGCATACCGCAACTCTGGCAGAACTGGGGCAGTTGGCCCTGCTGAAACGCCTTTTCCTTCTTTGGGAAGGTGGCCTCATAGGCCTCAAAGGCTTCAGGTTGCTCATTGGCGACGAAATAGCCCCGTGGCGGACAATAGGTGGCCTCGGTAATGCCATTGTTTTTCAACCAGCCGGGAATGAGTTCCTGTGCCAGGAAGTAGGGTACCTCGGCCTCTCGAGGTTCGGCATGGTAATGGATGCCCATCTTGCTGGCGAGGCCGAAACCTGCGTGTTTATAGAAATTGATGTTCCCCTCCATGCACAAGAATCCGATGCCCATTTCTCGGGCCTTGTCAAGAGCATAGTTGAGCAATTCGAGTCCATATCCCTTGCGTTTGTAGGTGGGGTGGATGCTGATGGGACCGAAAGTCCAGGAAGGCTTGCGCGTGCCGTCGTCGAGCACTAATTCGGCTTTGGAGAACATGATGTGCCCAATTATCATGCCGTCTTTCTCCATCACAAGGTCGAGTTCAGGGATGAAGTCGGGGGTGTTTCTGAACTGGTTGAGTACAAAATGCTCAAAGCATCCGGGGCGGTAAATGTTCCAGAAAGCTTCGCGGGTGAGGTTCTCCACCTCACGGTAATCGTTGGGTTGTTCTAATCGGATAATCATGGGTGCAAAGTTATGGAAAAAGGGGATATTTAGCAAGAGCTGGTGTTCGGTTCTCACTTGATCACGATGTTGAGCTCTGCTCGAAATTGTTCACGCCTCTGTGTGAGTAATGATGGATTCCTGTGGGATAATGACCGACTGTTGCAAAGAATGATAAAGTTATTCATCATCTTAAAATAATGTTGTATCTTTGCGAAAAAGTAACAACAAAACGATTTGACCATGATAAAGGATTTCAATTTTTATGCACCGACACGCGTGGTGTTCGGTCGTGAGTCGGAGAATAAGATTGGTGAACTAGTGGCAGCCATTGGTGGCAAGAAGGTGTTGATTCACTATGGCGGCGGCTCGGCGCAGCGTTCGGGTTTACTGGATGTGGTGCGTGAGCAACTGCAAAAAGCTGGCATCGCATTTTGCGAGTTGGGCGGTGTGGTGCCCAATCCACTGCTGTCGAAGGTTCGTGAGGGCATTGAACTGTGCCGCCGCGAGGGTGTTGACTTTATTCTTGCCGTGGGTGGCGGCAGTGTGATCGACTCCTCCAAGGCCATTGGCTATGGTGTGCCATACGCTGGAGATGTGTGGGACTTCTGGGCCGGGAAGGCTGTACCTGCTCAATGTCTGCCCATCGGTGTGGTGCTGACAATTCCCGCAGCCGGTAGCGAGATGTCGTCGAGCTGCGTGATTACCGCCGACGAGGGACTGCTCAAACGTGGCATCAACAGCGACTTGTGCCGATGCCGGTTTGCCGTGATGAATCCCGAGCGCACCTATACTTTGCCTCCTTATCAGACTGCAGCCGGAGCGACCGATATCATGATGCACACCATGGAACGCTA
>JAEEVB010000043.1 GCA_016287065.1 Muribaculaceae bacterium | reverse complement strand
AATAGTTTTCCACTCGTTCTGGAGTGCCACCAGTTCGTCGGTAGTCTTCTTCCAGTCGGTTGAATCCTTCAGGGCCTCGGCTTTCTCGCAGAGTTCAGTCTTCTTGGCCAGATTCTGCGAGAGTTCTTCCTTCATCTTCTTGAAGAAGGCAGCCTTCTGTGCAAAGAAGTCGTCGCACGACTTGCGGAAGCGAGCAAACAGGTCGGTATTCACCTTGCGCGAGGCGAAACCGAGTTTCTTCCATTCTTCCTGCAGGGCAATGATCTGCTTGGTGGCATTATCCCAAGCCGAGTAGGAATTGAGACCTTCGGTAGAGATGGCCTCGATTTGCTCGCACAGCTGGGTCTTGGCATCGGCATTGGCCTTCTCGCTGGCTTTACGCTCTTCGAAGAAGGTCTGATACTTCTTGTTGATGACCGACGAAGCATTCTTGAAACGAGCCCAGAGTTCTTCTCTGATTTCCTTGGCAACAGGACCTGTCTCACGCCAAGAATTGTGCAGGGTTTGCAACTTCTTGAAGGCATCGACCACATCGGTCAGGTCGTCGAGTTGCTCAGCATCGGCACACAACTGCTGCTTGATTTCAAGATTCTTCTTGAAGTCGTAGTCGCGCAGTTCCTTGTTCATCTTCAGCAAGTCGTAGAACTTCTCTACCACCACCTGATATTTCTTCCACACTTCGGTGACATTGGGAGCAGGGACTTCGCCAACTGCCTTAAACTCCTGCTGTAACTGCTGCACCTTATTGTATTGACGATTAACGTTATCGGGATCGCTGGTGATTTCGAAAATCTGCTCGATGATAGCCTGTTTCTTTTCAAGATTTGCCATTTTGATAGCTTCTTGTGCTGCATTAAACTCGGCTTTCTTTTCCTTCAGCTGGTTGAGCAGTTCTTTCACCTTGAGTTCGTCGGCATCCTCGGCGGGAGCAAATGCAGCCTCCTCATTGCCATTAGCGAGGAAAGCCTCCTTCTCCTTGGCAATCTCATCCTTACGCATGGCGAAGAACGCGGCCTTGAGTTGCGCCACAGCTTCTTTCACACTGTCGATGGGCTGTTCGGCCATCCATTCGAGGTGTGCCACCAACTCTTCTTTGCTGAATTTGGTGAAGTCGACATCTTCTTGCGGCTCATGAGCCTGTTCAACAGCAGCTGGAGTCTCCTCGGCAGGTTTCTCCTCCACGACGGGCTCGGGCTCTGCCACGGGCTCGGGTTCAGAAGCCACTTCGGGTGCAGGTTCCTCGGCAGGAACTGGCTCAGGCTCTGCTACGGCCTCTGGCTCTGGTGCCGGCTCTTGGGATGGCTGATTCTCGACTTCCTGAGCGGCCTCTTCGGCCACCTCAGCTTTAATTTCTTCAGATTCTGCAGGAGTTTGGGCTGCAGTCTCTTCATTCAGGGTTACATCCTTTTCGAGGTTCTCGTTCGATTGGGACATTTCACGCGATTCCATATTACAATAATTTAACACGTCATTTAACGACGCAATTCAACAATTAACCCCAAAAATACGATTTTTTTTTAGACTGAGAAAATTTTTAGGCCATTTTTTATTCACAACCCATCACAACATCCTCATTATCAGAAATCAAACTATTATAAAAATAATCGATCCAAATCCAGAAAACGCACTACTCATCGACCCCCGGACCATAATGCAGGGTGATAGAATTCTCGGGGCTGAACAACTGCCGCGAAACCCGCTTCACAGCCTCGGGTGTGAGACGCTTGTATTTATCCACCTCATGATTCACATCCTCGGCAGCCGAGATATTCTCATACTCGCACAGACGCAATGCCTTGTCGGCATAGCCGATGTTGTCGAACAGCAGATGCGAGTGAAACTTGTTGGTGCACTTGGTCAGCTCATATTCAGTAATACCCTCCTCGACCAGTGCGTGCAACTGCTCATCGACCAGTTGCCTGGCTTGCGCAAAGGTGTGACCACTGCGCAAGCGACCACGCACAAGAAACAGGCCGGGGTCGAGCGTACCGGTCACGGCGGCATCGAGGTCGCTGAACACTTCGCTCTTCATGAGCACATTGCGAAAGAATCGTGACGATGTGCCATTGGCCAGCACATCGCTCAGCAGGTCGCAAGCCTGATAGTCGGCATCGCGCCGACCACACATGTGATAAGCGATGTAAAGCAGGTCTTGCGGCACATCGCTGTGCTTCTTCACCAGCCGAGGTTCACGCTGAGGAGGTTCCTGCGGCAAGCGGCGCTGCTGCAAGTCGTGGGGCGCAATGGCACCGAACCATCTGTCGACAAGCCGCACTGCCTGGTCGAACTCCACATTGCCCGAAATAGACATGATAAGGTTGTTCACCGCATAGTGGCCCTCGAAGAACTTCACCACATCGTCTCGGGTCACCTGTGCAATGTGGTCGGTTGTCAGACCCAATACTGGCCAGCGGTAAGGATGTACCTTGAAAGCAGCACCATTCAGGATGTGCGACAGGTCGCCATAAGGCACATTCAGGCTGCGTTGCTTGAACTCCTCGATCACGACCTTCTTTTGTGTCTCGACACTCTCCTCGCTCAGGCGCAGGTGCTGCAGACGGTCGGACTCGAGCCACAAGGCGGTCTCCAGATTGTGGGCAGGAAGGGTCTCGTAATAGTTGGTGACATCGGTATTGGTCCACGCATTGCTGTCGCCACCGGCTTTCTGCAACTCGGTGTCGTACTGCCCCACCTCATCGGTGCCGGTGAACATGAGGTGCTCACACAGATGCGCCAGACCGGTGCAGGTGGCATCCTCGTCGCGACTGCCCACGTCATAGAGCAGATTCACGGCCACCATGCGCGTGGCCCCATCATAGTGATGCAGCAGTCGCAATCCGTTAGGAAACCTGTATTTACTGACGCTAATCAAGGATTATGCTTGATTGTGAGGACAGTGGTATTACCTTGATGCAGGGCGAATCACCTTCATCGAGAGAATCTTCACATCGGCAAGCGGACGGTCGTGTGCACCAGTCTCCACATTCTGAATCTTGTCGATGACCTCATAGCCCTCAATCACCTCGCCATAGACGGTGTACTGGCCGTCGAGATGCGGGGTACCACCCACGGTTGTGTAGGCCTCGACCTGCTCAGGTGTGAAATCGAAGGGAGCAGTGGCATACTGAGCCTCGGTCTTGGCAATCAGTTCTTGCTGAAGAGCCTGGAGTCCGGCCATATCCTGGCGTTGCTGCATGGCCATGATGGAGTCTTTATACTGCGTGGCCAGACTCATGAAAATCTGCTGCTTGCGCTGGTCGGCAAGGCGCAGTTTCATGTCGTCGAGCATGGCCGGAGTATATACCCTACCTGTCACCACATAGAACTGAGAGCCCGAACTGCGGCGCTCGGGATTCACCTGGTCGGCTGTGCGAGCTGCAGCCAGTGCGCCACGCTTATGGAAATACTTGGGAAAGACAAACTCGGCGGGCAGTGTGTAGCCGGGGTCGCCCTCGCCCAGCACAGCCGTCGAGTCGGCGGTCTTTGACGACGGGTCGCCAGCCTGCACCATAAAATTGTTGATGACACGATGGAACAGAACGCCATCATAATAGCCTTCTTCGGCCAGTTTCACGAAATTGTCGCGATGCTGCGGTGTCTCGTCATAGAGTGCCACCACAAAGTCGCCCAGCGAGGTCTTCACCTCCACTTTCACTCGGTTGTCCACTGTTGTTTTGGTTTGGGCGGCACCGGGCAGCAACAGGCCCAGCACCGACATTATAATTAATAAATGTCTTTTCATATCACGTCAGTTCTTAGATTCCCACGGGATAGAGGCGCTTGTAGATGCGCCTGAAATTGTCGTCATTCTCACTCAGTTCACGGGCATTCTCCCTGAAGTTGGGTCCCCACAAGGCCACAGCAAGGTCGGCAAGATAGACATGCTCGCGGTCGCGAGTGATAGCGGCTTTCACCAGCTTGTCGATGCACATCTCATACTTCTGGGCATCGATGGCGTGCAGGTAGCGGGCTGTGCTCACCACAAACTGGCCAGTCTTGTCGACCTGAATGATGTTGTCGACAAGGTCGGGCAAAATGCCTTCAAGATTGTTGTTTATATTGTTAGCGATGTACTCATAGGTCATCAGACCATTGGGGTCTTTCGCAAGTCGTTTCATTAATTTCTCGTCCATAATTACAATGACTTTTAACTGTTTTTGCAAGATTGTTCTACAAAAATCAGTGCAAAGATAGTGATTTTGTCTTAAACTCACCTACTTGGCAAGCGACATATTGAGCGAGATGCCATAATTGCTGTTGGTCGTTGGGTAAGCATTCTGCGACACCAGCGGCGTGTTGACCTGATGATCGAAGTAAGCACCAATGGTCACGCGCTTGCTCATCACATAGTTGGCTGTAAAGTTGATGCCCAGCGTCTTGGTACCACTTGTGGCCTGCGTGGTGTTCACGTCAATCTTGCGAATGAGGGCAGTGTTGTTGCTATATTGCAGGTCAAACTTCAGCGTCAGATCGTTGCTCACGTTCTCTTGTTTGCTCTTGATCTTAAGTATGGTGTTGAAGTTCGCGATCTTGAAGCCAGCACCTACCACAAACTGCCTTGAAAGCGCCTCGACAAGCTGACCGGCCGACGAGTTGAGCGATAACGTGCGGCTGTCGCGATACTCGACATTGAAGGTGAGGTTGTTGTTCAGCGTTGCATTCACACCCAGCAGCGGAGCAAACTTCTCGGTGAGGGTGACCGACGAGATGTTGTAAGGCGACGAGGGCACGGGGCTGTTCGTCAAAGCATCTTGGGTGAAGCCCAAGCCTTGACCTATCGTCACCCAGTCGCTGAAGCTCGAGTATGAACCCACCTGATAGGTACACTGATAGGCATGAGTGAGCGTGAAGCTCTTGAAATACTTCTTGAAGAACGGCAACTTCGACAATCCGTCGTAGGTCACACGCCAGTTAGGCAAAACTTCCTTCAACGACGGGAAGGGGCTCAATGTAACCTTCTTGGGATTCTTGCCCGAATAAGCAGCCATGAATGCCGGAATCAGGACATCTGAACTCATGGGGTTCACAGTGCCATTTACGGGATCGAATTCAGAGTTGGCATAAACGGTTCCGTTGATAAAGCCACGGTCGGGATAAGTAGAACCGTAATATTGCGACTGAATACGCTCGGCCACAACCGGTATGTTTTCAAGGAACTTGTCGAAGGCTGCGCTGTGATATCCGTTGGTGGCGCTCACACCGCGCAAGGCGGTAGCAATGGCCATGTGAGTCTTGGTGTAACTGCCCGAGTAGACCGTCATCATGTCGTCATACATGAACTGCAGCTGGCTGGTGCGGTTATCGGTGCGATTGCCCGTAAGCGTTATCTTCAGCCCCTTGATGGGCTCTAACTGTATCTCGGCACTAAATTCCTGAGTCTTGGCATAGAGGGCTGGCGAGGTCATACTCTCGTCGCACAGCAGCCATCCGCGCTGTTTGGCCTTGTCGATATAGCTCTCGTCGGTGAAACCAAAGGCAAAGTCCAGACCTGGCGCCATCACATCATAATGAGTCGACTGTCCAAAGATGTTGCCAACCTCGGGGCTAAACTGTGGCAACGAGAGCTGGCGGGTGGAGCGGAACTTGATATTCACACTCTTCACCGACATGGCAAGGCGAGTAGTGTATTGAGCAAACTCCGACAAGAAGTTCTTTTTGTCACCACCAGTCAGTTCAGTGATGGTCAGCTTGATGTTCTCGGTACCCTTGTTCTGGACGATGATGGTGTTATCGTCCTTCACCTCATATTTCACCGGGAATCGCTTGCCATCAGATGTAGTAGCGGTCACTCGCAACTTCTTCACATTCATGTTATGCTTCACTTCAAGGGTGGTGTCAGCATTCAGTTTAAAGGCTCGAGTGAACTTCTTGGGTTTCTTCGCATTCTTCGTATCGCGATTCGACCCTCCACCCGACGATGAGAAGCGCTTGTTCACATCTTTCAGATACGGTATCTTGTTATACAGCTGGTCGAGGTTGAAACGGCCATCCAGATTAAGCGACGACTGGTTGGCAATCGTGTGTCCAGAGAACGAACCGTCGATGGTGGTACCGCGATCCCAGTTGTAGGTAGCATTATACGATGCATTAGCTGTAATGAAGCTCAAGATGGGTATGGCATTGAACGGTGCCTTATAAGATGCCGTGAACGTCTGGTTATAGGCCCAAGGAGTACCCAGGCTCTTGATACTGCGCCATACGCTATCCTTCCAGTCACGATACTCGTCGGGGAACAGTTTCTTGTTCACCTGCCCCATCGGTTCCATGATGTGAGCCGTGGTCTGCGTGTTGAGCGACACATTAAACGATTTGGTAAAGTTCCACGAAATCGCAAACTGGCGGTCCCACATGAAGTTCTTGCTCACCGAGACGGGCAGTTCAACGTCAATGTCGGTCTCGTTGCGGGTCTGCTGCTCGTAGTAATAGCGCGAGATGTTGGTGCTGAAGGCTATTGAAGACGGCAACCAGTGAATTTCCCACTCCCTGAAGAATTTCATGTTCTTGTTCTTCTCGTCAATCAGTTTCTTGAACGGCGTGAACGGCTTGGCATAAGGCACCCAGTTATACTGGAAACTGCCTCGATAGTCGTTAGTGTTCTCATACACATTGTCGGGATCTGAAATGTGCGTCTTGCTAAACGAGTAGCTGAACGTGAAGTTGGCAGGATCCCAAGGCATCGAATTCTTGCTCTTGACATCAAATTTCAAGCCTGAAACACTGAAGTTCTGAACCGTGTGACGCGACACAGCATAAGAATTGATTGAATCCTTCTGCTCCTTGGTATCGCAAGCATCGATAGCGTCTTTCAGCAGCACGTCCTGATCAAGCGGATTATACTTAGGTGTAGTTTTCTCGTTGCTGTAAGAATAGTAAACAGGAGCATGCAGTTTCACTTTCTCGGGCAGGAAGCGGCCCATATCGGTCTGAACAGCCACATTATACTGGTCGTAGTTATCGAGGCGACGCTGACTCAAGCCTTGATCGACCGAGCCGAAACCAGCCGTCTCCTTGTGCATACCCACATTCACCGTAGCAATATCACTCATGTTCAGGCTCAGGCTTGCCTTGGCAGCCCAACCGCCATCCTGGTCAAAGTCGGTCACACGCAATTCATCTACCCACACGGTACAATCCTTGGTCGTGTTGGAGTTATTGCGAACACCAATCATCATAACGCGGACCTCGCTCAACGACGGATTACCCATCACAGTCACACGGTTGTTAGGATGATCGGGGTCTTGTTCGAGATAACGTGAATAATACGAAACTCCCTCTTCGCCTGCCATCTTCTTCATGTTACGGTTCTTCTTCACCTGAGGCAACAATGCCAGGTTCAGGTCGAGCATATTCTCCTCGGGCCACACCTTTAAGCGATCGGCAGTGCTATTGGTGCTGTAATGACCTGGAGGTGTCACCGACAGCGGTATTTCATATTCGTAGTAATTATTCTTCACATCCGAGCCCATGCGCACAAAGACCGACACATCGCCGTTCTTCAGGCCAGTCACATCGTCCATAAAGGCCTCGTTGTGCACAAACATCTGCAAGCGCTTGTAGATGCGCAAGTCAAGGCCTGAATTGCGATATACACCGCGAGCGTCGCCAGGCTGCAGATGCTCTACCTTCATTTGCATCGACTGCTCGTTGAGCTGGGTTACCTGCGACTGACCCGAGTCAATGATTCGGCTCACTCCAGGAGGCAACACATAGTTCACAGGCTGGCGCGAGGCATTCTCCTCGATGTTCACAGTGTTCACATTAATGGAACCATCGGCTGGAGCATCGCCACGCATATTCAGGTTATAATCATAGTTTCGCCACTCGCCGCGCACCAGTTCAAGGCTTGCAAAACGCAAGTGAGTAGGTTTCTTGAACTGAGTCATGAACATGCGCATGAAACGAATGGTGGTAAAGTCGTTGATTGAACCCACTCTCTTATCATATTGACGCAGAGGAATGCTGAACTGGTACCAGGTGACATGTTGATCCTTTCCGTCGCGTGTGCGTTGCACTGCATTCTGCTTATCGACGATGAAGTTCTTGCCCACTTCCAGGTCTTCGGGCCTGATTGAGACCTTATACTGGAAATAGCGTTCATATTCGTTCAAGGTATTATCCTGGTTGATATCTTCAACGTCGGGCACACTGCGCGACGACTGATACATACGGTCTGATGCATCTTCCTGCGACAGCGAATTGCCCTCGGTACCGTTATAATGCTTGTAGCGTTCAAGAATTGAGAGCCGCTGCTCGTCGTAGTCATACCCCCTGAAGAAGTGGTAATTGTCGCCAGCAGGGTCATTCAGCGGCGAGAACTGGTCGCTCTCCATGCGGGCAATAGCATCGGCCGACAGTTTCTTACGCAAGTTTTCCACATAAGTCTGATAGGCTGGATACACCTTCTCCTCATTGGTAGAAAGACCATTCAGACCCACATCCTGCAACACACGAGATCCTGCAGCATTATCAAAAGCATAGGTCATCGATGTCTGGGTCGACACCTTACCCCAAGTAGTATTCCTCACATAGGACTGGTCCATATCGTTGATAGGAAGACCGTTCTCATACGATTTAAGTCCATCCTTCAGAATGTCTTCGCTCACCTCTCCCAAGTTAAAGTAGAGGTCACCACCGTCATAGTTGGGATTATTGGGATCCAGGAACGGGTCGAGTAGCCAGAACTGGATATACTCGATATTAGATTGCTCGAAGTTGGTATTGTCGAGTTTGCGCATGATACCGCCCCAACGCTTTTCGGGATTGAGCAGATTACCCTCGCTGTCGACATTGGCATCATCCAGGTTATAGGGTCCACGTTCCTCGGGATAGAATGAGAGGTTTAACGTCTGGATAGTTGATGCCTCACCATAGTTCAACTCTCGACCGGGGAACACCTCACTATAGGGGATATCACGCACATAGGGATTCGACAGTTGTTCTAGGTCGTTCTTGATGTAACCAGGCACAAACGAGGAGTTACGCTGCGTAAACAATCGGTCGATATAGTACCACGAGAGCAGCGCGCGATTTTTGCCATAGTCTACATTATCGTTCAACGAGGCTTCGGGGAACAGAGGGTTGGCACCATTGTCATACGGTGTAGAAGCAAGGAACCACGAATAAGGCGAACGCAGGTCGATGCCCGACTGGGTTGATTCAAAGTCGTCGATATACGAGCTACCAGCATTCGAACCAGTGCGAGCCTGATGAGGAATCAGCTGGGCAAACTCACCTCTGAAGCTCAAGGTAGAAGGAGCAGTTGCATTCACTGTCGGTATCTTGTTCAACAGATTGGTGAGCCACATGAATTTGGTGTTATATGACGCATTCACGCCCCAAATGGTGTTCTTCACCAGCTCATCGCCAATCGACACCTTCTCGGTCAGTGCCTTCTCGCCATAGTGCATAATGGTTCCACCTATGTGGAAGTCCTTGTTGAAGGCATAGTCAAGGTCAAGTCCCAACAACGTCTTGCGCTGCATACTGAAGGTCGACTGGTTCTCGAGCGAAACGCTGATGTTGGTACCGGCATCAATCAGACTCTGATTGGTGATGGTTACCGTTCCCATATTGTAGTCGACGGTATAATCGCTGTTCTCAGTCAGCGGCACACCACCGGCGGTCACAATCACCGATCCGCGGGGCACATTCATCGCATTCAGCTTGATGGTATTGCCCGATGATGCCTGATACTCACCTTGAAGCACAAACTTGTTCTTATCTTGATACTGACGAGCAACAGTCAGAGTCGAGTCATAAAGCTCTGTATACACATAGTTTTTGGCTATGCTCTCGCTACCTATGGCATTGCCGAGGAAACGGCCGAAAGGCTCAACTACGGGGAATATCACCCTACCCTTCGACGAAACAACAGTATAACCCTCGATGTAGTCGAAACGACCATCGCGGTTAAACTCCTTGTTAGCATCGAGGCGGTCGAGGTTCAGCACCTGAATGAGCGGCATGCCATTGATGTTGCCAGCAGGAATGTAGTTCAGTTGCGTGCCTGTGGTATCGCTCAGATACTTCACATTCAACTTGAAGTTCTTTTCCTGCACCTGATAAGTTCCCAACGAGTACACATTCTTCATCATCAAGTGCCACATAGGCGTGTTGGGCGAAACGGTCGTGCTTTTCAACATCTTCACATAAAGCGAATGGTCGGTCGATGTGATATCGCCCGAGAACTCGCCCACCTGATAGGTCTTGCCACGATAAGTGTACTGATAGGCTACTGCCAGCACCTCGTCGGCATTGAGTGCCGTGTTCAGCGAGATGTAGCCCAATGACTTGTTCAAGGTATATTCACTCGCCTGTAGCAATCGGGCACTCTCCAACTTCTCATAGTCACGGCCACCCTCAATACCATAGGCTCGCAAAGGTTCAAGGGCAGTCGACATCTGACTGATATATCGTGCTTCGGGATATTGCTCCTTGATTTCGGTCAATTCGTTGTTCGATGTATTGCTCGGATTAGGCTGCGCGGGATCGCCCACCCAGTGGTTGTTCAGGATATGCTGGTTCTCGCCAACATCCATGAAAGCAACAAGGTTGCGCGACTCGTTATAGCTGCCACGCTTGTTGGTGACCCACACTTCTATGCGGTTAATTTCAATACCCGATGCAACCAGAGGCAGTTTTGAGCACCAATTGTCGTAGTTGTCCCTGAAGAAGTGTCCCAGGAAGAAGTGCTTGTTCTGGTCATAGGCATCGGCAGTGATATAGAATGGCGTCGTTTGAGAGCCGCCTTTAGAATTCACCGTCTGCGACTCCGAGTTCTGCTGCGACACCAGAGCGGTAGCCGTCAGTTTACCAAATTGCAGTTTTGCCTTGATACCAAACAGTGCTGCACTACCCCTGATGAGCGACGACCCCGTGGTCATGCTCACGTTACCGGCCTCGAGATTCTTGATGATTTCATCTTCTTTGCCCTCATAGGCAAGTTTCAGGTTCTTGTTATCGAATTCAAAGGTTGCATCGGTGTTATAGGTCATGTTGAACCGCATCTTGTCACCCACCGATGCTGTGATGGTAGCCTGTATCTTCTGGTCAAAGTCAAAGTAAGTTTTTCGACGGGCCGACACCATCAGAGCAGGGTTGTCGGTCTTGTTGCTCTTGATACCCATATTAATGGTTACAGAGCCTTGCGTCTTCAGCTGCACCCCACCTGGTCCAAACACCGATTCCAAGGGTCCCAAGCCAAACTGCATGTCAAGGAAGTTGAAAGGCTGATTCTTCTTTTGCTCAGCACTCTCTGAATTCTTCTGCCTGTAGTATTCCTGCATCGACTGGCGCAATGCGATGTTCTCGTATTCTTCAGGAGTAAGCAAGAATGGGGTCATAATGTCGTTATCACCCACTTTGGTATGAATCACATAATGGCCTGTTTCATAGTCGAATTCGGCTGTTGTGGTCAGGTTACTCGGATTCTTGAGGTCGGTAGGGCTTTGCACAAACTGCAGGTCACTATAGCTTTGCGACAACTTGTCGGTCACATCAAAGCGCAAGTTCATCGAGTCCTTGGTCCAGCGGTTGGTCACCCCATCGGGGCGTGCTGGAGGCGGAGGCGACGTGCGCGGTTCAGTAGTCTTGGTTTGTGAAAAGCCTATCTGGAAACACATCACTGCTGCACACATTGCGAGCAGCGACCTTTTTAACAATATTTTAGTTTTTTTAAGCCCAAAAGCCATCCTAATTACTCTTTAAATACACGTTACAGGCGCGCACGAGATTTTTTACATCATCTTAAGTGCACGTTTAATGGCGTCTTCAACCGAAACCGACGGATTCTCCGTAAATAGCTTTTTTAGAGCCTTTTGCGATGCTGCCTGGCTAAATCCAAGCATCACAAGCGCCGCTAAAGCCTCTTCAAAGGTCTCGTTTGAAGCCCCCGTATTATCTACTAACGTAACAGATGGCATTTTTATTTTATCCTTCAAATCAACAATGATGCGTTGAGCCGTCTTCGCACCCACACCTTTTACTGATTTCATGCTTGCAACATTACCCGATGCTATGGCCTGCTCAAGTTCCTGAGGAGGCAGCGATGACAGTATCATGCGGGCTGTATTTGGGCCGACCCCACTCACGCTTATCAACAGCAGGAACAGTTCTCGTTCGCGTTTTCCGGCAAAGCCATAGAGCACATGGGCATCTTCCCTGATACTCTCATAGACAAAGAGTTGCCCCTCGGCCCCAACACCTTTGGGCTGCATAGTGTTATAGGTGGTCAATGAAATATTCAGCATATAACCCATGCCATGGTTATCAAGCACCGCATAAGCAGGCGTCAACTCGGCTATCGTGCCTTTTATGTAGTCAAGCATAATCTTTTATTTACTTAAAAAACAGAATCAAAAGTACACATTTTTTGCTATTCCACCAAATTCCAGGCCACCTCACTTCGATACACATCAATTATAAGCCTCAACTATCGGCCTGAATCGATTATTGCAAAACACCTAAAATGATGTTGATGAGAGCAGTCACATCACTCACATTCACCTTGCCATCAGCATTCACATCAGCCACAGGTTCATCGGTTGGCAGTATTTCCAGAATCATATTGATAAGCGCGGTCACATCGCTCACATTCACTTTTTCGTCACGATTCACATCGCCATGCAGGGCGCCAGTTATCACATAGTGCAACCCTGCCGTCACATTCAGTTTACCGAAGCCCCATCGCTGCGGGTCACCTGCCATCACATAACTATCGCGATAGCTCGTCTGACGCAAAACCTCGCGCACATCATCACCCGTCAGTTGCCGATTCGCCTCAAGCCACAATGCCACAGCTCCAGTCACGACAGGTGCCGACATCGACGTGCCTAAGTTGCTGCCATAGGCATAGCGTTCGCCATCTATAGTCACATAACTGTTCACCCAGCGCGGATTATCCAAATCGTTAGGATTATAGCGATTATATGACGACACCAGCGTTTTTCCTGGTGCCATCACATCGGGTCGTATTACACCATTGGCATCAGGTCCATACGAGGAAAACTGAACGATATCATACAGCACGACACCCGACGTCAACGTGGCATTGTTCCCGCTCTGCACGGCTGCCTTCGCCCTACTGTTATAGGCTCCAACCGAGAGCGTATGCGCACCAGTGGCAAGGTCGCTGATCGACATATTGCTGGTTCCCTGTAGCCACATAGGGTCGCCTGCTTTCAGGCGGGACATGCGCATTCCGCTACACCAAGCAATCAGTTCACAATCTCCATCGGGTACCAATTGCAAAGCGAGAAACAAGTTGTCGGGCAAGCCTGTGGTCTCGAGTTCCATTATCGTGTGAAACTTATGCAGCCGTTCAAAGGCAAAATTCACATAGCCTTCACCATAGTCACCATCGAAATCCGTGCTCATATCTATATGATACACACTGTCGGGCATAGCTTCGTCATATAAATAA
>JAEEVB010000042.1 GCA_016287065.1 Muribaculaceae bacterium | reverse complement strand
GGACTTTGGCGTTGCCGAGATGATGGGTGGCACCTGCAACCTGCGCTTCGACGATACCAACCCCCAGAAAGAGGACACCGAGTATGAGCAGGCCATCATGCGCGACATCCATTGGCTGGGCTACGACTGGGAAGACCGCCTGTACTATGCAAGCGACTACTTCCAGCAGCTCTTCGACTTCGCCATCAGACTCATCAAGGAGGGCAAGGCCTATGTTGATGACCAAACCAGTGAACAGATAGCCAAGCAGAAAGGAACTCCTACTACACCAGGCCAGAACAGCCCTTATCGTGATCGCACACCTGAAGAGAATCTAGACTTGTTCATGCGCATGAACGAGGGCGAGTTTGACGAGGGTGCACGTGTGCTGCGCGCCAAAATCGACATGGCAAGCGACAACATGCACTTCCGTGACCCCATCATCTACCGCATCATCAAGACACCCCACTGGCGCACTGGCACCAAGTGGAAAGTGTATCCCATGTATGACTTCGCTCACGGCCAGAGCGACTACTTCGAGGGCGTGACCCACTCCATCTGCACACTCGAGTTTGTGCCTCACCGCCCGCTCTACGAGTACTTTGTGAAAGAGCTCGCCGGCGACACTGTCGATGAGTACTGCCCGCGCCAGATTGAGTTCAACCGCCTGAACCTCACCTACACCCTCATGAGCAAGCGCAAGCTGTTGCAGCTGGTGAAGGAGAACCTGGTGAGCGGTTGGGACGATCCCCGCATGCCCACCCTGTGCGGCCTGCGTCGCCGTGGCTACACCCCTCAGTCGATCAAGAACTTCATCGAAGATATTGGCTACACTAAGTATGAGGCGCTCAACGACATCAGCCTGCTGGAGCACAGCATTCGTGAAGACCTCAACAAGAACGCTAACCGCGTGAGCGCCGTGCTCAACCCCGTGAAAGTGGTCCTCACCAACTACCCCGACGACAAGGTAGAGATGGTGGCTATGGACAACAATCCCGAGCAGGAGAATGCCGGAGTGCACCAGATGCCCTTCTGCCGCGAAATCTACATTGAGCGCGACGACTTCATGGAAGAGCCTCCCAAGAAATTCTTCCGCATGACTCCCGGCAAGGAGGTGCGACTCAAAGGTGCCTATATCGTGATGTGCACAGGCTGCAAGAAAGACGACGACGGCAACATCACCGAGATTTACTGCGAAATCGACCCCACCAGCCGCAGCGGCGAGCCTGGCAGCGAACGCAAAGTGAAGGGTACGCTGCACTGGGTGAGCGCACGCCACTGCAAAAATGCCGAGGTGCGTCTCTACGACCGCCTGTTTGCCGTCGAGAACCCCAGCGCCGAGACCGAGAAGGACTTCCGCAACCTGCTTAATCCCGATTCACTCAAGGTGATTGAGCACGCCAAGATTGAACCCTACCTCGCCGAAATTGCCAAGCACGAGGACAAGTTCCAGTTCCAGCGCATCGGCTATTTCTGCGTGGACCTCGACTCTACCCCCGACAAACTGGTGTTTAACCGCACCATCGGACTCAAAGACAGCTGGGCCAAGGCACAAAAGAAGTAAACCGTTGACAAATAGACTACGGTCTTCATACCAACAAGCGTGAGAGTCACCGACCCTCACGCTTTCATTTTATCATGACTGTAAGTTCTTTAGCGTGAGAAGAGAGCAGGCGGAAGGGGGCGCATGTTGTACTGCGACGCCATGACCTCGCCATAGGCACCTGCCGAGCGAATGGCTATAATATTGCCACGGCTGGTGACAGGCAGTACCTCATCGTGAGCAAAGACATCGCTTGACTCGCACACGGGGCCCACTACATCGTAGGTGGCTGTGGGAGCATCGACTGGAGCCGAGAGGTTCTGAACGAGGTGATGTGCCTGATACAGAGCAGGACGCACCAGTTGGGTCATGCCAGCATCGAGAATCACGAAGCGCTTGTTACGGTTTTCCTTGACAAACACTACCCTTGTGATGAGCGACCCGCACTGCGCCACGATGGCCCGACCCAGCTCGAAGTGAAGTTGCTGGCCTTCACGCAGATGCAGATGCTGGTTGAAGGTATCGAAAAAGGCTTCGAAAGGAGCCATGGGAGAGGCATCGGGGTGCACGTAGTCGACCCCTAGTCCGCCACCCACATCAATCATCTTGAAGCGCACATTGCGACTCTCGAAGTAGTCAAGCAGGCTGTTGATGCGCTCGCATAGCATGCGATAGGGTTCCATAAGGGTAATTTGTGACCCCAGATGGAAGTGCAGTCCCAGCAACTCGATATTGGGCAGGCTATGTGCCAGTTCTACCACTTGCGGCAAACTCTCGATGTCAATACCAAACTTGTTGTCGGCCGTACCGGTAGTAATGTAGCTGTGAGTATGGGCATCGATGTCGGGGTTCACCCTGATGGCTATGCGAGCCACGCGTCCGCGAGCATCAGCAAGACTATTGATGACTTCGAGTTCGGGCACCGACTCTACGTTGAAGCAGGCGATGTCGTTGTCAAGTCCCAGATTGATTTCCTCGTCGGTCTTTCCCACACCGGCAAACATCATGTGCCTAGCATGAAATCCCGCCTGCAAAGCCACCTTCATCTCACCTCCACTCACCAAATCGGCCCCCAAACCACTTGCTGCGATCTGCTGAAGAATCACAGGATTAGAATTGGCCTTGACGGCATAGTGCACCACATAAGGCTTGCCCGCGATGAGTTGCTTCACCTTGTTCAGGGTGTCGGCAAGGAGGTCGAGGTCATAGTAGTAAAAAGGAGTTGGTTGTGACTCGAACTGGTGTAATGGAAGCTGATACATGACTGCTATAATTTAGTTGATATAGTTGTAGTTGCAACAACCATGACTGCACCTGACGACGCAATCGGGTATTGCTCAGCAAAGATAAGGATAATTTTTGTGTTATTAAAACTTTTTTAGAATAAAATGTCACAATACAAGAACTCCTCCGGAAACAAAGGGGCTGGTATTGGGGTCATTGCAGGAAGATGAGACGCATAGCCTGAAAATCGAGGGCGGCCACTACTACCCTTCCCTTACGGTTTTCATCGTCGGCAAAGGCTTTGGCAAACTGCTGTTCAAAATCATCTATCGATGCCACACGGGCAAAGAGCGACTCGAGACGTCGCTTGCGGCGCAGTGATACCACACACAGGGCATGATCGACATACTCTGTATTAGCCAGTTCGTCGAGCAGGGCCGTGACTTTCACAAGCCTTGAATCGGCATCCACCTCCACGAGGTGATTCTTGAGCCTGCTGCCGGCTATGAACACATAGTTAGAAATCCATTTCATCGCTCTAATGTGGCTGGTTTATTGGCTGGTTTAGGTTTATTACGAAGGCTCTGAATGGGTGTGAGTGGTTTGCGATTCACCACGCCACTCTTGTTCACCCCAGGCTTGGGCTTATAATGGCCGTTGGGGAGTCGCTCAATCTTTTGTGCTCCTGCAGGTTGTGAAGCGACAGGCCTTGTCGTGGCAGGCTGCGGTGCAACAGGTTGCGGGGTGGCAGGTACAGGAGTGACCGGACGGGTGGTTACCTGCTTGGATGAATCTTGCTTGTTGTGGTTCCTGTAAAGATTCTTCTGTACCCCTATAAAGCCATACTGCTGGACATCGAAGTGTGTGCGAAGCAGTTCAATGCTATCGACAAAGGCCACGGGTGCATTGTTACGCAACTTGAAGGCCATATAGCCACACAAGCGCTTGACGGTGCGGGCCGTGTCGGCCTGAACAATCATATCGAGCCACCCGTTATAAGACAACTTGCGGGTAACGAAGGAGATGGAGCCGTCGACATACTGCAATGCCAATACCAGCTGCACCTCGCTACTACCCGTGAGCAGTTTCATAGAGAGGTGATAACGGTCGCCACTGCGCATCTGCTTGTCGGGAGCATAATCAAACGACACATAGTTGCCGTTCATGGACTGAGTGAACATCCAAAGCCTGGGTTGTGTCCATAAATCGGCGGTGTCACCACTGGCACCATGATACTTCTTGAGTTTCCTTCCAGAATTGCGACTCTGCTGCTGTTGCTGTGGAGTAGTTTTACCTATTTGCTTCTGATATTTCTTGGCCTCCTCGTGAAGTTCCTTTCCCACCTTCTGATAGACATTGTTAAGCACATCGATGTTCTTGGCATACCACACGAGTGAAGAGTCGTAAAGTTCTTGAGAGACGCCATGCTTCTCAAAGATAGATTGCTTGAGAACCATCTTCTCAGAGTCGGACTCGAAGGAAGATGTGCGGTTCTCGATATAGGCCTCGGCACGGTAGATGTCCTTGAGCAGATTCTTCATCTTGCGCTCAGAGATGACCCCGGGAGGGGTCTTGCTGCATGCCACAACCACGGCAACCAGCAACATCAACAATATGAGCAGAGGCAACTTTCTCATGACCTTGAGACGCTATTCGTTCTCGCTTGACTCGACCGGCTGTTGCTCTTCGTGGGTAGAGTCGGCATCGGTGCTTTCCTTCTTTTTCTCAGAGCTAGCAAGGAAATGCTTTGAATAGAAGAGGATGAGCGTGATGACGCTCACCGACAGACAGGCATCGGCAAAATTGAAGATAGGCTCAAAGAACTTGAAGTGCTGACCTCCAATCACAGGCACCCATTGCGGCCAGTTCCACTCACAAAGCGGGAAGTAGAACATATCAACCACCCGGCCATTGAACAGGCTCTCGTAGCCACCACCCGGTGGGAACAACTGTGCCACCAGCGGAGCCTGAGGAGCATCGAAAATCACGCCATAGAAGATGCAGTCGATCACATTGCCCAGCGCGCCGGCAGTGATAAAAGCAATGCACGTCACATAACCACGTGGCAGGTCGGTGCGCTTCCTTATCCTTACTAAATACCAGATGAGCAGCACGACAGCAATAATGCGGAACCACGTCAGGAAGAACTTGCTACCCAACTCCATACCGAAGGCCATGCCGTTGTTCTCGATGAACACCAGGCGAAACCACTCGGCAATCTTCACCTCCTCGCCATAGAAGAAGCTGGTCTTGACCCAGAACTTGAGAATCTGGTCGATAAGAACCGCTACCACGATGATTATCGTGGCAAGAACGCCATTAGAGATGCGGTGTTTCATCAACGTCCCTTCTGTTTTTGCTCAATTTCCTTACCCTCAACCGACAGAGTAGTGTGCGGCACAGCCATCAGGCGCTCCTTGGGGATGAGTTTGCCTGTGACACGGCACACGCCGTAGGTCTTGTTCTCGATGCGCACCAAGGCACCCTGCAGTTTCTTGATAAAGTCCATCTGGCGTGCGGCACGTTGGCTGGCCTCCTCCTTCTCGAGTGTGGAAGCGCCTTCTTCAAGCACCTTGAAACCAGGGTCGGACTCGTCAGCTTTAATCCTGGACATGAGCAGGTCGTAGTTGTTACGAGCGACCTCCATCTTCTCAAGAATAACCTCCTTGAATTCCTGCAGTTCAGCATCGGAATAACGGGTCTTTTCAGTGTTATTTGCCATAATCGTATCGTTTTATAATAATATTCAGAGCCAAGAAATCGGCAAGGCGCATCAGGCCTTGTCGACAGTCACATAAAGCATATAATCGTCCATGTCGAGTTCTACGCGTTCAGGATGGTTGGAAACATCTTGCAACTCGATGGAAACTGCCAGCACCTGGCGTGCAATGTAGTCTTTGAACTGCTCCACAGCCTCGTTGACGCGCTCATCGGGATTGATGCGCACCACAATCTTGTCGGTGATGTCGAAGTTCTTGCTCTTGCGCACATTCTGGATGCGGTTCACCAGTTCGCGTGCCACACCCTCGCGCTTGAGGTCGTCGGTAAGGGTGATGTCGAGCGCCACAGTGAGGTTGCCCTCGTTGGCCACGAGCCATCCGGGGATGTCTTCGCTGATAATTTCTACATCGCCAGTTTCAACGGTTGCCTGTTGTCCGGCGATATCAAGGGTGATAGAACCTTCCTGCTCGAAGCGGTTGATGTCGGCCTGCGGCAGTGTGGTGAGTGCCTGAGCCAGCGCCTTCATAATCTTGCCATACTTCGGGCCAAGTTTCTTGAAGTCGGGTTTCACGCGTTTCACGAGCACGCCCTCATCGTTGCCCACATACTTGATTTCCTTCACATTCACCTCGTTGATGATGAGGTTGCCCACAGCTTCGATAGCAGCGCGCTGCTTCTCGTCGAGCACGGGAATCATGATCGAAGTGAGAGGCTGACGCACCTTGAGGTTCTTCTTGCGACGCAGCGAGAGCACCATCGATGTGATGGTCTGTGCCATGTGCATGCGTTCCTCAAGTGCCTTGTCGATGACCTCGGGATTGGCCTTGGGATAGAGGGCCAAGTGCACCGAAGTGGTGCTGCCGGTGAGGTCGCGGTAGAGCATATCGCTGTAGAAGGGCGAGATGGGCGCCATGAGCAGCGACACGGTGGTGAGGCACTCATGCAGGGTGACATAGGCTGAAAGTTTGTCTTGCGTCATATCGCCACCCCAGAAGCGCTTGCGGTTGAGGCGCACATACCAATTGCTGAGGTTCTCGTTGACAAAGTCGCTGATGGCGCGGGCCGCACGGGTGGGCTCGTAGTCATCAAGGTCGGCAGTAACTTGTGCCACAAGACTGTTGAGCAGCGAGATGATCCAGCGGTCGATTTCGGGACGCTCGGCAATGGGCACAGTGGCTGTTGCCGGGTCGAAACCATCGACATTGGCATAGAGGGCGAAGAACGAGTAGGTGTTGTAGAGCGTTCCGAAGAACTTGCGTGCCACCTCTTCCACGCCAGCCTCGTCGAACTTGAGGTTGTCCCAAGGAGCCGAGTTGCTGATCATGTACCAGCGCAACGGGTCGCTGCCATACTTGTCGATAGCCATGAAGGGATCGACGGCATTACCCAATCGCTTGCTCATCTTGTTGCCGTTCTTGTCGAGCACGAGACCGTTGGAGATAACCGACTTGTAGGCCACGCTGTCGAACACCATGGTGGCGATAGCATGGAGCGTGAAGAACCATCCACGCGTCTGGTCCACACCCTCGGCGATGAAGTCGGCGGGATAGAACTTGCGCTCGTCCACGAGTTCCCTGTTCTCGAAGGGATAGTGCAGCTGTGCGTAGGGCATTGCGCCACTGTCGAACCACACGTCGATGAGGTCGAGTTCGCGTTTCATGGGTTTGCCACTGTCGCTCACGAGCACGATGTCGTCGACATAGGGGCGGTGAATGTCGATCTTGTTATAGTTTTCTTCGCTATAGTCGCCGGGAACAAAGCCTTTCTCCTTGTAGGGGTTCGACTTCATCACGCCAGCGGCCACAGCCTTCTCGATTTCGTTGTAGAGTTCCTCGATGCTGCCAATGCACTTCTCCTCACCATCGTCGTTGCGCCAGATGGGCAACGGTGTGCCCCAGTAGCGGCTGCGGCTCAGGTTCCAGTCGTTGAGGTTCTCGAGCCACTTGCCAAAGCGGCCAGTACCGGTGTGCTCGGGTTTCCACTTGATGGTGTGGTTGAGTTCCACCATGCGGTCACGGCAAGCGGTTGACTTGATGAACCAGCTATCGAGCGGATAGTAGAGGATGGGCTTATCGGTGCGCCAGCAGTGCGGATAGTTGTGCACATGCTTCTCAATCTTGAAAGCAGTGCCATCCTGCTTCATGCGAATGCACATATAAATGTTCAGGTCCTCGTCCTTGTTGGCAGCAGCCTCGTCGTACTTGCCATTGACGGTGTATTTGGGATCATAGGCATTCTTGACAAAGGCGCCGGCATATTCCTTGTAGAGATCGACATTCACGAAGTTCTTCACGAAGTCGGGGTCGAGGTCTTCGATGAGCCAATACTTGCCATCGAAGTCCACCATTGGGCGGGTTTCCATCTTCTTGTTGATGATGAACAGGGCGGGAATGCCTGCAGCGCGTGCCACATTGGCGTCGTCGGCACCAAAGGTGGGAGCGATGTGCACCACGCCAGTACCGTCGTCGGTAGTGACGTAGTCGCCCGGAATCACGCGGAAACCGTTGTCGTTGCCCACAATCTGGTCGCCCACCTTGTCCACAGGTTTCACCCATGGGAAGAGCTGGTTGTAGTGGAGGCCGAGCAGGTCGTTGCCGTTGAACTCAGCAATCACCTTGTAGGGAATCACCTTGTCGCCGGGCTTGTAGCTGTCGAGGGGCAGTTCGGCACCCTCGGGCTTGAAATAGGCATTGACACGAGCCTTGGCCATGAGGTAGATGCCCGGTTTGCCATTATAGGGGTTGTAGCTCTCGAGCGCCACATAGTCGATCTTGGGACCCACACACAGGGCGGTGTTGCTGGGCAAGGTCCAGGGAGTAGTGGTCCATGCCAACACATAGAGGTCCTGGAAGCCAGCGTCGGCCTTGTCCATGATGGCCTTCATCACGGGATGGTCCTGAGCGGGCACGGTGAACTGTGCGGTCACGGTCTGATCCTTCACATCGCGGTAGCAGCCAGGCATGTTGAGTTCGTGCGAACTGAGTCCGGTGCCGGCAGCGGGCGAATAGGGCTGAATGGTGTAGCCCTTATAGAGCAGGCCCTTGTTGTAAAGCTGCTTGAGCAGATACCACAGGGTTTCGATATAACCGTTCTTGTAGGTGATATAGGGGTCGTTCATGTCGACCCAGTAGCCCATCTTGTGCGTGAGGTCTTCCCACTCACGGGTGTATTTCATCACCTCCTTGCGACAGGTGGCGTTGTAGTCGTCTACGCTAATCTTCTTGCCGATATCCTCCTTGGTGATGCCCAGAGACTTCTCCACGCCGAGCTCCACGGGCAGTCCGTGGGTGTCCCAGCCAGCCTTGCGCAGCACTTGGTGCCCCTGCATGGTCTTGAAGCGGCACACGATGTCCTTGAGGGTGCGTGCCATCACATGGTGAATGCCCGGCATGCCGTTGGCTGAGGGAGGTCCCTCATAAAACACAAAGGTGGGAGCACCTTCGCGCTCCTCGATGCTGCGTGCAAACACGTTCTCCGAGTCCCACTGTTTCAAGACGTCTTTATTCACGTCCGAGAGGTTGAATCTGCTATATTCGTTAAACTTCTTCATATATGTTTTTTTGTCGTTTTTATAGCCTTTTTCGAGCCGTTTTCATAGCCCTTTTTAAAATAATGTGCAAAGTTACAAAAAATCTTGGCACAATAGCACTACCTAAATGCATTATTTTCGTTTTTTGGGTGCATTTGGGATGGATGGGATGTGCGGGAAACGTGGGAAAAATGGGAAATTCGGGAATCCATTTAATTTAACCAATTGATCATGAGCAAGATAAGAATCCCCAAGATTGCACCACATTGGTTAATCTCAGAGATCTCGGAGATCTCGGAAAACTCGGAGAACTCGGAAAACTCGGAGAACTCGAAAGGGGTTGATGAGGTCAGGTGGTGGATAGGGGTTAGGTGATGATGGTGCGGGTGTAGCCGTGCTCGCGGCGGTATTTGCGCACATCACGGAAGAGGTCGGTGGCGTAGACGAAGTTGTTGAGGTTCTCGTTGTCGACATCGTAAATCTGGTCTTTGTTGCCGACCCAGCCCACATGGCCCTTGTAGATGAAGACGATGTTCTCGCCGATGCCCATCACCGAGTTCATGTCGTGGGTGTTGATGATGGTGGTGATGCCGAACTCGTGAGTGATGTCGTAGAGGAGTTCATCGATGACGATGGAGGTCTTGGGATCGAGTCCCGAGTTGGGCTCATCGCAGAACAAGTATTTGGGATTCAGGGCAATGGCGCGTGCAATGGCTGCTCGTTTCTGCATACCGCCACTCAACTCGGGCGGGTACTTGTCTTCGCTGCCGGTGAGATTCACGCGGTCGATACAGAACTGGGCGCGCTCAATTTGCTCCTCGCGACTCATGGTGGAGAACATCTTGAGGGGGAACATCACATTTCCCATCACCGTCTCGCTGTCGAACAGCGCCGAGCCCTGGAAGAGCATGCCAATCTCGGCACGCAGCGCCTTCATCTGCTTGCGGTCCATCTGGGTGATGTCGCGTCCGTCGTAGAGGATTTCGCCGGCATCGGGCGAGAAGAGGCCCACGATGTTCTTGACCAGCACCGTCTTGCCCGAACCGCTCTGGCCGATGATGAGGTTCACCTTACCATCGTAGAACTGGGCATTGATGTCGAAGAGCACCTGTCGGGTGCCGCCGTCGAAAAACTTATCGAGGTGTTTCACTTCAATCATAGGGCAATCAAAGCAATAAAATGGTTAACATAACATCGGCCACCAAAATCATGATGTTGCTCATGACCACAGCGTCGGTACTGGCCTTGCCCACCTCGACCGAGCCGCCCTTGACGGTGTAACCGTAGAACGAGGAGATGCTGGAGATGATGAAGGCGAAGAACAACGACTTGATGAGGGAGAACCACACATACCACGGAATGAACTGGGTCTGAATGCCATAGACATAGTCTTCGACCGGCAAGAGCCCCGTGATGATGCAGGTGACATAGCCGCCAATGAGGGCAGTGCCCATGCTGATGATGACGAGGAACGGCAGAATGGTGATGAGGCCCAGCATCTTAGGCATCACCAGGAAGTTGGCCGAATTGATGCCCATGATTTCAAGGGCATCGATCTGCTCGGTGACGCGCATGGTGCCTATCTCAGAAGCGATATTAGAACCTATCTTACCCGACAAAATCAGGCATAGGATGGTTGACGAGAACTCGAGAATGATGATTTCGCGCGTGGTGAGGCCCAGCGAATAGCGTGGCAGCAGCGGGTTTGAGATTTCCATCTTGATGAGGATGGTACACAACGCGCCGATGAACACCGAGATGATGAGAATGAGCGGGATAGAGTCGATACCCAGCTTGTAGATCTCGTTGCGATAGTTCTTGAAGAACTCTCGCCACTTCTCGGGAATGCTCACACTGCGCCACAAGAAGACGCAGTACTCGCCAAATTTCGCTATGGAGTGCGTTAGCATCATAAAGGTGACAATTTCGTCGAAAACTTCGCAAAGATACGGCAAATTCGTGGCAAAATCAAAAAAAAGGTGAGATTTGACCAAAAAACAGGGAAATCGACCATAAAAACCACGAGGTTGAACAAGTCTTTTTGTTGAGCCGCATCGACGAGGTCGGAATCATCCACGAATGCCTCAGTCCTCTAGTCGATGAGGTTGTTGAGCATGGCATAGACGGTGAGGCCTGCCACACTCTTGATGCCGGTCTTGTGCATGATGTTTTTGCGGTGCGAGATAACGGTGTGCACCGAGAGGTTGAGCGCGTCGGCTATCTCCTTGTTGGTCAACCCCTTTGCCACCTCTACCAAAACAGCAGTCTCACGCTTGGTGAGGTCGTGGCTGGCGGTGGCTCGCGCCTCGCTTGGGGCGGCGGCCGAACACAGTTCCACGAGTTTGCCCTCAATGATGTTGGCCTGGTCGCGCACATCAATCACGGCATCGTACTGCCGCAGCAGCGATTGCTCCACATACTGGTAGACCAGCGCCGCCACCCTGATGGGGCGCCTGTCGAGCACTTGCGCCAGATTGGGACAGAGCGTGGGGTTGATGATCATCACATCGGGGCGCAGCACAGCCAGGTCGCCACTGAGACCGTCGACGGTGCGACGCGGCTCCAGCACCCTGTAGTTCAGGTTTTTGAGTATGGCAGAAAGGCCTGCCACAATCATCTCCGACGGTTCGACGATGAGAATGCGACTTTTCATTTCACCCTCCTTTCGAGCTGCATCACATAAGGAACCATGATCTTCTCCTCGATGAGCGAGTGCTTCTTGAGGTCGCGCGAGAGCTGGAGCAGGTCGAAGATAACCTCGATGGCATCATCCTCGGCCGACATCTGGGCCGGCAGGTACTTGAAGATGATTTGCGTGAGGTCCTCGAGTTTCTCCTGCAGGTTGCCATGCGACGAGATGAACTGGGCAATGCTATAGGCCTTGTCGGGGATGCCTTGCTGCAACTTGGTGAGGTGCGCATACACATTGTGCTCCTCATAATTGAAGTGCTCTTCCACCTCACCACGATACACCTCCATGAAGTTGTTCAACACATCGCCAATGCGCTTGTTTTGCAATAATCCGACAATTCGGTTCATGTGATGCTGAATGTGACTGATGCGCTTGTCGAGATAGTAGCGATGCGACTTCTCGAGATAGGTGACCAGCTGGCTCATGTCGACAGTGGCCAGCTCTTGTTTGGTGGGGAGATAGTCGTCGAACGAGTAGACATTGCAAATGAGCAGGAAGAAATCGGGATTCACGCCGTTCTGCTCGCACACCTCGGCAATGGTCTTGTTGCCGAAACCCAGACTGATGTCGAATCGGGGCAATGTGTGCAGCAAATTGGGATACATGGTGATCATATCCGACAATTTGCCCCCTTTGTCAAAGAAAATCTGTGCCATAATTGGTTATATTTTGGGCAAAGATATATTATTTTTTGGCATTATTTGCCATTTCTCACCAATAATAGGGAGTGTTTTTGAGAAAAATACCTTAATTTTGGGATTTCAAAACCTATAATACACCCTAATTTTGCAACTCGAAAACAAAACATTCATGAGAATTATTGCCGTTGCCACCATGGCTGTGGTGCTCACATTCAGCCAAATAGCCGTGGCGCAAGACACACTAAAGACATTTGTTCCAATGGGAAGTTATACTGCTGATTTAAATGTGAACATGGCTGGAGGCATCAAGACTGGTGCCCGCTATGTGGGCTATGCGACCTTGGATCTGGAAATCAACCCCTGGCGCAACGGCCGCTTCACCTTTGGAATTGGAAGTGCCCACTGCGGCCATCCCACCAACGACCTTGTGGGTGACTTGCAGTACGTGAACAACAACGACAACGACAATCTTCCCATTTTCTTGCACTTTGCTAACTACAGCCACAGGATAGGCAATGTGGAAATCACCGCCGGTATTCAGGACATGACCGATGTGTATGGACTGTGTGAAACTTCGGGCAATTTCATGAACCTGGGCTTCATCACCAGCGCGGTTATCTATAACACCAAATTCCCCACTGCACCTTACACCAGTCTGGCCGTAAATGTTGAGTGGACTTTAAGCGATGCTTTAACATGGAGAGGAGCGGTGTATAACGGTGGAATAATTGATGAAGAGGGTGGTAACAAATATAACTTAAAGCACAAGTTAAACAAGAACAAAGGCTATATGACCATCTCGGAAGTGGAGTTCACACCCATCGAAAACACCACTTTCAAGGCAGGTGGTTTCTACCATACCGGCCTCGAAAACTGGGGAGTTTACGGCTCCATCGGGGCACAATGCTGGCAGGCCGGCGAGCGCCATCTCGATGCCTTTGCCACCGCCGCCTTTGCTCCGCGCAAAGAGGAACTGGTGACGGCAAGCCTGGCGTTGGGCGCCACTTTCACCTCGCTGTTTTCGAAAACAGGCAAAGACTGCCTGGGATTGGGCCTTACCACGGCTGCTCCCGTTGGAAAGACCTGGGAAACAGCGATAGAGATG
>JAEEVB010000041.1 GCA_016287065.1 Muribaculaceae bacterium | reverse complement strand
TGCTTGATGCGGCGAATCACACGCAACATCTTCAGCTCGTCGGCCGTGTTCAGGCCGTAGCCGCTCTTGATTTCAATGGCACCGGTGCCTTTCCACATCACCTCACGCACGCGGCACATGGCTTGCTCGTAGAGTTCGTCTTCACTGAGTTCGTGCAATCGATCGGCACTGTTCAAGATGCCGCCGCCACGACGGGCAATCTCGGCATAGCTCAGGCCGTTGATCTTGTCTACAAACTCCTGTTCACGGCTGCCGGCATACACGATGTGAGTGTGCGAGTCGCAGAAGCTGGGCAGCACGGCACCACCTTGCGCGTCAAACACTTCTACACCAGTGGCAGCGGTGGGCACACTGTCCATCGAACCAAAATCTACAAACTTGCCATCTTCGCACAGCAGATAGGCGTTCTCGATGGTGTCGAACTGGGCCATTTCGGCCCCTTTGCGACATAAAAGACCTTGCCGGTCGATGCCGGCAAGGATTCCTATATTAATAACGAGCAGTTTCATATTTATTTGCGCAGGAAGTCAATTGACTTCTGGATATAAGGATACATCAGTTCGTCGTTCAGAATGAACGGAACATGCTTGCGATACTCGCTGTGAATAGCCATAATGGTCGGCGATGACTTGAGCGGGAGGCGGAATTCAAGCGCCTGTGCTGCATTGAAGAGCTCGATGGCAAGCACACGCTCTGTGTTCAGTATCACCTTGTAGAGTTTGATGGCGGCGTTGGCGCCCATGCTCACGTGGTCTTCCTGGTCCTGGCAAGAGGGAATGCTGTCGGTCGATGCCGGCATGGCAAGCGTCTTGTTCAGGCTCACGGCCGATGCTGCAGCATATTGCGTGATCATGAAACCGCTGTTCAGGCCCGGAGTGGCTACAAGGAAGCTAGGCAGACCGCGAGTACCCGACACGAGGCGGTAGATGCGGCGCTCGCTGATGTTGGCGAGTTCACTCATGGCCATAGCAAGGAAGTCGATGGGCAGAGCAATGGGTTCGCCGTGGAAGTTGCCGGCGCTGATGATGAGGTCTTCGTCGGGGCACACGGTGGGATTGTCGGTTGCCGAGTTGATTTCAGTGTCAATCACCGATTTCACATAGCGTATGGTATCCTTCACGGTACCGTGCACTTGAGGCACGCAGCGGAAGGAGTAGGGATCCTGAACGTGAGCCTTCACATTCTTGATGAGCTGGCTGCCCTCGAGCAGTTCGCGCATGTGAGCGGCGGTTTCAATCTGGCCTTTGTGAGGACGCACCAGATGCACAGCCTCGGTGAAGGGTTCGATACGGCCGTCGTAGGCGTCGAGCGACATGGCGGCAATCTTGTCGGCCCAGTCACTCAGGCGCTGAGCGTGAATCAGTGCCCACACGGCAAACGAACTCATGTTCTGCGTGCCATTGAGCAGTGCCAGACCCTCTTTGCTGGCCAGCTGAATGGGTTTCCAGCGTTTTTTCTTCAGAATTTCGTCGCCCGAAATGATTTTGCCCTGATATTCTACTTCGCCCAGTCCTATGAGCGGCAGGCACAGGTGAGCGAGGGGCACCAGGTCACCCGATGCTCCCAGTGAACCCTGACGGTACACCACGGGATAGATGTCGTTGTTGAAGAAGGCCACCAGACGCTGAACGGTATCGAGTTTGCAACCCGAGTACCCATAGCTGAGCGACTGGATCTTGAGTAGCATCATGATGCGCACAATCTCGTTAGGTACGCGCTCGCCGATGCCACAGGCGTGCGACTTGATGAGGTTCACTTGAAGTTGGCACAGTTGGTCGTCGCTGATGCTTACGTTGCACAGCGAACCAAAACCGGTTGTCACGCCATAGACGGGTGTGTTGTTGCGGGCAATCTTCTTGTCGAGATACTTGCGGCAGCGATTGATGCGCTGTTTTGCATCCTCGCTCAATTCCAGCTTGTAGTTTTTGCTGATGATTTCGTCAATTTTCTCGATAGTGAGATGCTCAGAACTGATGTAATGAATCATAATATCTGTGTTAAAGGTTATAGGTTTATCTAGTCAATAATTCAACTGCAAAGTTAAATATAAATTGTCACATAACGAAACACGTGCCCAAATTTCTTGCCGCTTAAATGAATTGCACAATTTTTAGTGCGATTTTTTCAAAAACTGCACTGTTTTTAGTGCGATTTTCTCAAATATCGCACAATTTTTAGTGCAATTATGATAAAAAACACTCAAGTCCTGAGATTTCGGGACTTGAGTGTTTGTTCTTTGGGTCGACAGTGCTTTATTCTTCAAACAGGGCGTCGTCGACGAGGTTGGGAAGGGTGACGCACAGGCCGGGTGTGCGTTCCATTTCGCGCTTGATGGCGTCGATCGAACCGGCGTTGCGTGCCCACGAGCGGCGGGCGATGCCGTTGTTCACATCCCACAGCAGCATTTCGCGAATGTGACGGGCCGAGTCTTCACTGCCGTCAATCACCATGCCGAAGCCGCCGTTAATCACTTCGCCCCAGCCAACGCCGCCACCATTGTGGATGCTCACCCAGGTAGCGCCACGGAACGAGTCGCCAATCACATTCTGCACAGCCATGTCGGCGCAGAACTGACTGCCGTCGTAGATGTTGCTGGTCTCGCGGAAGGGCGAGTCGGTACCACTCACATCGTGGTGGTCACGGCCCAGCACAACGGGTGCGCTGATTTCGCCACGCTTGATGGCCTCGTTAAAGGCAAGCGCAATCTTGGTGCGGCCTTCAGAGTCGGCATAGAGGATGCGTGCCTGCGAACCCACCACCAGGTGGTTCTTGCCTGCTTCGCGAATCCAGTGCAGGTTGTCGGCAAGCTGGCCCTTGATGTCGGGAGTCACATGGTTCATCATCTCGGCGAGCACTTCGGCAGCCAAGCGGTCGGTGACTTCCAGGTCGTGCGGGTCGCACGAGGTGCAAACCCAGCGGAAGGGTCCGAAACCGTAGTCGAAGAACATGGGACCCATGATATCCTGCACATAGCTGGGATAGCGGAAGTGGGTCTCGTCTTTCATGATGTCGGCACCGGCACGGCTTGCCATGAGCATAAAGGCATTGCCATAGTCGAAGAAGTACATACCATTGGCAGTGAGGCGGTTGATGGCAGCCACCTGACGGCGCAGCGACTCAAACACGCACTCCTTGAAGCGTTCAGGCTCCTCGGCCATCATGCGCTTCGACTCCTCGAGACTGTAGCCCACGGGATAGTAGCCGCCGGCATAGGGGTTGTGCAGCGAGGTCTGGTCGCTACCCAGGTCCACATGAATGCCTTCGTCGGCCAGACGCTCCCACAGGTCAACCACATTGCCTACATAGGCCATCGAAACCACACGTTTCTCTTCCACAGCCTTGCGAATGGCGGGAATGAGTTCGTCGAGGTTTTCATGCAGTTCGTCAACCCAACCCTGGTCGTAGCGCTTGCGGGCAGCCAGCGGGTTGATTTCGGCGGTCACGCTCACCACTTGGGCAATGTTGCCAGCCTTGGGCTGAGCACCACTCATGCCACCCAGGCCTGCAGTGACGAACAGCGGAATGCGTTTTTCGCGTTCCTCGCCCATCACCTTGCGGGCTGCGTTGAGCACGGTAATGGTGGTGCCGTGCACGATGCCTTGCGGACCTATGTACATATAGGAGCCGGCGGTCATCTGACCATATTGTGTCACGCCCAGGGCGTTGCCGCGCTCCCAGTCGTCGGGCTTGGAGTAGTTGGGAATGACCATACCGTTGGTAACTACCACGCGGGGAGCATTCTTGTGCGAGGGGAAGAGTCCCAGTGGATGTCCGCTATACATCACGAGCGTCTGCTCGTCGGTCATCTCGCTCAGGTATTTCATTACCAGGCGGTATTGTGCCCAGTTCTGGAACACGGCGCCGTTGCCACCGTAGGTGATGAGTTCGTGCGGATGCTGAGCCACAGCCTTGTCCAGGTTGTTCTGGATCATCATCATGATGGCAGCAGCCTGACGGCTCTTGTGCGGATACTCGTCGATGGGTCTTGCTTTCATCTCATAGCGGGGACGGAAGCGGTACATATAGATGCGGCCATAGTCCTTGAGTTCCTGTGCAAACTCGGGCAACAGTGTCTTGTGGAACTTGGCGGGGAAGTAACGCAGTGCGTTGCGCAAGGCGAGTTTCTTCTGCTCGGGTGTGAGAATGTCTTTGCGCTTGGGCGCATGGTTGATGTCGGCCTCATAGGGCATGGGTTCGGGGAGAACGTCGGGAATACCGGCCCTGATATCGGCAATAAATTCTTCTCTTGTCATTATTGTGGTTTTTTACTAGAACTAGAATACATAGATGTTCTAGATGATTTATAACTTGGTTTCTACGATAGCGGTGATTTCGGCCTCTTCCTTGTTGGCGCGTGCAATCAGGTCGTTGGCTTCAGCAATGAGTGCGTCGGCCACGGTGCGGTCCTTGAGCGAACCGGCATTGATCTTCACATTCATGCCTGCACCCAGCACAGCGGCACGGGCAGCAAGTGCGCCCACACCTGCATCGCTCACGCTGTTGGGGTTACCTTCCTCGGCCATGGCGCGGCACAGTTCAAACACCTTGAACGACTCCTTCATGGTGCGCAAGGGCACTTGAGTTGCATAGAGGGTGGCGTCTTGGATGGCTGCGCTGCGGGCTTCCTTGTCGGCATCGGTGTTTTTGGGCATGCCAAAGGCGGCCATGATGCGGTTGAAGGCTTGCGTGTCTTCGTCAACGAGGTGCAGCAGTTCGGTCATCACCACCTGGCCCTTGTCAGCCCACTGGCTGAATTCGCCGCAACGTTCATCCCAGCCAGGCTTGTGGCTCGAGAGGTTGGCCACCATGGTGCCCAGAGCAGCACCCAGAGCACCCATGTAGGCTGCGATGGTGCCACCGCCAGGAGCAGGTGACTCGCGTGAGGTTTCCTCAGCAAATCCTTTCACGGTGAGGTCCACGAGTTTGCCTTTTGCATCGTCGTCTTCGCACATGAATTCAATCACTTTCTCGCGCGGATTGAAGGGCTTGAGGTCGTCGAGGCCCATCGACTTGATGGCGATTTGCATGATGTCTTCTTCGGGAATACCGGTCGAGCGGTTCTGTTTCTCGAGGAAGTACTTGCCGGCATCAATCAGGGTACTCTTAGGGATGAGGCCCACAATCTCGGTACCGGTCACGCGTATGCCGCGGTTTTGTGCGCAGCGGCACACCTCGTCAAATGCCACGTGCAGCGGAGTCACGTTGATGTCGGTGATGTTCATCGACACCTGGGCAATCTTATACTCGTCGATATACCAGCCAATAGCCTTGGTGCCTTTCAGCGTACCGGGCTGCATGATGGTCTTGCCATTCTCGTCCTTTTTGGGCTTGCCGGTAATGGGGTTGCCTTCGCGCACGGGGCGGCCTTTCTCGCGCACATCAAATGCGATGGCATTGGCGCGGCGGGTCGAGGTGGTATTCAGGTTGAAGTTGGTTGCGATGAGGAAGTTGCGGGCACCAACGGCGGTGCAGCCGGTGCGTGCTATGCGCTCGTTGAGCGGTTTGGCGCCGAAGTCGGGCTGCTTGCCCTCGGTCACGAGCTTCTCGGCGATGGCCTCGTATTCGCCCTGGCGGCACACGGCCAGGTTGCGGCGCTCGGGAGTGAATGCGGCAGCCTCGTAGCAGTAGGTGGGAATCTCAAGTTCGGCTGAGATGCGCTCGGCCAGTTTGCGGGCCAGGGCAGCACATTCCTCGAGCGTGATGCCGGCAACGGGAATCAGCGGGCACACGTCGGTAGCACCCATGCGGGGGTGTGCGCCGTGGTGGTTGCGCATGTCTATGAGTTCGCCGGCACGTTTCACCAGCTGGAAGGCGGCCTCTACTACCGAGTCGGGGTCGCCCACAAAGGTAACCACGGTGCGGTTAGTGGCTTCACCTGGGTCCACGTCGAGCAGTTTCACGCCCTTGGCTTTGCGAATCACGTCGGTTATGCTGTTAATAATCTCAGGGTTGCGCCCTTCACTGAAATTGGGCACACATTCAACAAGTTGTTTTAAGTTTGCCATGTGAATATAAGTATGTTTTTTGTTATAAGGTTTGTCTTCAAGATAAATTGTGTCAAGCAAGAACACAAAATTACAAAACACTTTTGCAATGAGCAAATTTTTTATCTTGAAAGTGCTGCGATTAGATTAAAAATGAGATGATAAAAATCTCTACTTGAAACTTATGTTTAAATATTGTTTGAAAAGCTTAAAAAGAATGGATTTTTCTTTGATATTTAATGAAAAATTGTTTACTTTGCTTGTGGAAATAAGAAACAATCTATATTCATTAACAATCTATAAAAAGCTTATGAGAAAATCTTTACTTTTAGCGCTGTTTGCTCTCTTGACCTATGCGAGTGCAACAGCTGTGGTTGACCCCAACACCTATGAGCCGGTCAACGACATCAAGATCCAGAACCTTTGGCTCATCGACCGTGCCCATGCTGCCGATGCCTTCACCAATTTGGATGCATGCAATACCAACGCACGCATGGCAGTGCTCAGCCAGGGCGTGGTGTATGTGTCACGTTCACAGGCTAAAGCAATCATTACCGGTACCGATACTGTGAGCGCTGCCGTGGTGTATCGCTTCGATGCTAACACCGGTGAGGAACTCCCTGCTCTCACGCTCACCTACAATGGTGGTTACATTACAGCTCAGCTGGGTGCTAACAGCATTGGCGTCGATAACTTCGGTCATCTGTGGATGGCTCCTGCATCGTTCCAGTCTGGAACAAAAATTCCTCTCTATGCTCTCGATGGCGAGACGGGTGAACTCTCTCTTGTAGCAGAGCTCGATAAAGGTGATGTGCTGGAGCGTATCGACTATGTCGACGTAATGGGCGACATCACTCGTGAAGAGGCTCCATGCAATGTGCTCGCAGTGGGCTCTCAAGTGGCCACCATCTACAAGTGGCGTTGTGGCCAGGGCGAAGACTACTGGGATGGTGGTTTCGATGGCGATACTTACATCGACATTGTCGACTTCTATCCCGAGAATGTTACCCAATGGGGATATGCTCCTTATGGAAAAATGATTCTTGACTTTGAAGACGAAGAGAATAAATACGAAGGTAACCTCTTCTACCTCGATGGATTCAATTCTATGCCCGCTATTTACGACAACACGGGTTCTATGGTCGACAATTTCGAGAACGTTCCTACCGAACTCTGGCCTTATGCCGGAACTAACGGTGTGGCCGAGTTCACGCTCGAAGGACGCAACTTCCTTGTCTACTCCAAGGCTCAATATGATGGCTTGGACGAAGGCGCCAACTTCTATCGTGCCTGCCAGGCCAATATTTGTGAATTGGGCGAGGGCATGAGCCTTGAAGGCATGACCAAGTACTGGCAGGTGCCTGCCGACAAACTGGGCGATGTGTCCGATGGTGGTACACGCATCCATGCACTCAATGTAGAGTATGCCGAAGAAGACGGCTCCGAAGTGGTCTATCTGCTCACCTTCAAGTGCTACAATGGCATGGGCGTCTACAAGATTGGCAAGAACCTTGGCGGCGGTGGCGAAACTCCTCTCAGGGGCGACGTGAACCGCGATGGCAAGGTGAATGTCACCGATGTCACTACACTCATCAACATGATTCTGGGTGTCATTCCCAAGGATGAAGAAGTCGCCGATATCAGCGGAGATGGCAAGATTAATGTGACCGATGTCACATCTCTCATCAACATCATTTTGGGTGTTTCCTGATTATTTTTACAGGAAATCATCATCAAAATGCTCTCTGATTGCTCAGGGAGCATTTTTTTTGTCATTTGTGATGGTAGTTTGATAAATTATTATTAATTTTACCCTTTGAAAAGAAAACTACAATCTTTGCGCTTTAAAAACAAAAGTAAATTCATTAATCTATAAAAACAAAACTTATGAAGAAAAAATTACTCCTTTCGATGCTTGCTCTTGTGGCAAGTGCAAGTGCTTGGGCCATTGTCGACAATCAGGTCTATGAGCCCGTTAACGACATCAAGGTGGTCAACAAGTGGATTTTTGACCGTGTGCATGCGGGCGAAGCCTACACATCTAATGTTATCTGCAATCAACGTGCACGTACGGCTGTCATGGACGAGGGCATCATCTATGTCTCTCGTTCCGAAGAGAAATTGGTGGTCATTGGTACCGACTCTCTGCAGCAAAGCGTTATTCACCGCTTTAAAGTCGAAGATGGTTCGCAACTCGAAGATTTACCCCTCACCCTCGATGGCGCTCCCTATGCCCGCTTCTTGGGTGTGGCAAGTATCGGCGTCGACAACTTCCATCACATTTGGGTGGCTCCTATGACTAGCACTGCCCAGAACGAGGTGCCTGTTTATATGGTCAATACCGAGACCGGCGAACTTACCCTCGTGGTTGAAATGGACAAGGCCGGCGACATCCAGCGCACCGACTACCTCGATGTCATTGGCGACCTTACTGGCGAACAGGCCGAATGTAACATCATGACCTTTGCTGGCTCATCGGCCGACCCAGGTTTCCCCACAGGCTACAGAATGCACCTTGAGCAAGGTGGCTTCGAGTGGGAAGGTGGCTTCGACGGCGACACCAAAATGGACTTTGTCGAGTTCTATCCCGAAACTGCAACTGGTTTCAGTCTGGCACCGGTGGTGAAGATGGTATTGAACACTGAAGACGAAGAAAGAATGTATAGCGGTGACCTGTTCTATGTCGACTGCTTCGGCCGTGACCCTGTGTTATATGATGTTACTGGTACACTGATTGACACTTTCGAAGAAGCCAGCGATGATGTGAAACAAACCGACAAGGGTGCCAACGGTGTGGCTGAGTTCACCCTTGAAGGCCGCAACTTCCTTGCTTATCCTAAGGCTCAATATGACAAGAATGGCAATGGCTGCCAGATTTATGTCTGCGAGTTGGGAGAGGGCTTGTCTTTAGGTGGTCTCACCAAGTACTGGCAGTTGCCCGCCGATAGTGTTGGCAAGATGAGTGATAGCGGTCTGCGTGTGCATTGCATCAATACCGCCAAGAGCGTCGACGACCAGGGCAATGAAGTCATCACGCTCTTCACTTTCAAGGCCTATAACGGTATGGGTATCTATGAGATTGGCAAGAACGTGGGCGGTGGCGGAGAAACGCCTCTCAAGGGCGACGTGAACCGCGATGGTAAGGTGAATGTGACCGACGTTACTACGCTCATCAACATGATTCTGGGTGTTGTCCCCAAAGATGAAGAAGTTGCCGATATTAGTGGAGATGGCAAGATTAATGTGACCGATGTCACGTCGCTCATCAACATCATATTGGGTGTCTCTTAGCCACATTTCTAATTGAAACAATTATAACACGGGGATTGGCTTTTGGGCCGGTCCCTGTGCTTGTTCCAAGCTAAAACTATTATTATGACAATGAAAAAGAGGATAACGCTAATGGTTGCGGCGCTGGTGGCTTCTTTGAGCGCTTGGGCATCAGGGAGCATTAACCTGATGGGAACCACCTATGTGGTCGACACCCTATTTCACAACCAGGTGGGGCCTGGAACCATGCAGACGTCGCTTTGGCTGCACACGGGGTCGGCCAATCTGCGCGTGTTTTATCTCACCATCGACATGACCAATCCCTTTGTCACGCTGAGCGGCGTGTGTGCTACCGACAAGGTCGCGGGCAACGAGCGTGTGTCCACCATGGCCGAGCGCAAGTCGCGCCCGGGGAAACGCTATTTTGCTGGTATTAATGCCGATTTCTTTGTCACGAGCGGCTACACGGCACGTGGCGTGAGCAAAGTGGGTACTCCGGTGGGTTCCACCGTGGTCGAAGGTCAGATTTTCCGTGCCCGCAACAATGCCAAGCTGTACAAGAATTTCATCATGGATCGTGATGGCCAGCTCTATGTGAACCCCTTCTTCTTTGGTGGAACGGTAACAGCACCCGACGGCACACAGGCCACACTGGGCGGCATCAATACCTATGCCAACGAGAGTGCTGCTTCTAACCAGAACAAAATCACGATTTATAACGACCTTTATTATGGCAGTACCGACGAGACCGGTGCGGGCTATGAGGTGCAAGCCAGGCTTGCCGAAGGCTATGTGTTCGAGACGGCCCGACCCTTCAAGATGGTGGTGACGAGCGACACCAGTTCGGCTGGCGACATGACGATTCCCAATGGCGGCTATGTGATTCATGCACATGGCACAGCACGCAATCTGGTCAAAAAACTGCAGGTGGGCGATACCGTCACTGTTTCGCCTTCATGGACCTATAATGGCCTGAGTGTGGAACCCTATGAGGTAATTTCGGGCAATCCCAAGATTGTGGAGAACGGCGAGGTCATCGATCAAGATGCCGATCGCCCCGATGCCACACAGTTGCATCCACGTTCTGGCGTGGGTTATAGCGACGGCGGCAGCAAGGTCTACTTCTGTGTGGTCGATGGCCGTTCGGGCATTTCCGACGGTGTGCGCACCCGTGTCTTGGGTGAAATCATGCGTTATGCTGGTGCCACCGAGGCGATGAATGTCGACGGTGGTGGTTCATCGTGTCTCTACACCAGTGCGCTGGGTGTGCGCAACCGCCCCAGCGATGGCAATGAGCGGGCCGATGGCAATGCCATCTTTGGTGTGAGTTCGGCCCCCGACGACGACACGATTGCCGTGATTCGCTTCCAGGACTTCAGGCTTCGCACGCCCAAGTATGGCATTTACACGCCCAAGTTCTATGGCTATAATAAATATGGTATGCTCCTCGACCTCGATGTGAAAGGTGTTACCCTCACTTGCCCCGAATCGATGGGCGAGATCATCAACGATGGCACCACTTTCTATGCCACAGGCTCGGGTGTGGCCACCCTCACAGGCCATTACAACGGTGCCACAATCGAGGCACCGGTCGAGATTGTAGGTTCGGTCGATGACATCAACA
Organism: Muribaculaceae bacterium; assembly: GCA_016287065.1. Taxonomy (GTDB): domain Bacteria; phylum Bacteroidota; class Bacteroidia; order Bacteroidales; family Muribaculaceae; genus Sodaliphilus. The sequence goes on along the minus strand of JAEEVB010000041.1, from coordinate 2,605 downwards.
TCACTAACGACTCGATTATCAACGACACCTTTCGAGACTATGAAGTAGACGTGCAGAGCATTGTGCTCGATAACGTGCTGCCCATCTATAGCGGTGCCCTCACCTGGACTTCGAGCGACGAGAGTGTGGTCACAATCGATGCCGAGTCGGGTGTGTTGCGTGGCATTACCGACGGCAAGGCCTACGTTACGGGCACCATCGATGGCGTGACCGACACCATGTGGGTGAGCGTGGAAAAACCCACAGCACACGTGATGCCCATCGACCCTAATCTTGACCTGAGCACATGGAAAATCACCCAGTCGGGTGGTAAGAACGGTGTAGCCGAGGCTCAGGGCGATGGTTTTACTTATAGCTACACCGGGGCGAGCAGTCGAGCGCCCAAAATCATACTCACCAAGACTTTCAGGCTCTGGAGCCTGCCCGATACAATCAGGGTCAGGATAAATCCGGGCGAAGCTCCCATGACGGGAATTACCTTCGGCTTGCGGGCCAACGGAGCAGGTATCAGTTACCATGCAGTGAACCCCGATACCATTATTCCCAACGTCGAGAATGTGTTCGACTTGCCCACCGCATCGTGGATTGATGCCGACAACATGGGCAATTATCCCATTACCTTGAGTTCTATGCAGCTGGGTATGGGCAACTCTGAAATTGGTAAGCAGTACACGATGCAGTTTCTGGGTTTCGAGACGGTATATGCCGCCGTTGAACCTGTAGAGTTACAGCATGGTGATGTAAACGGCGATGGCCGTGTGAATGTGACCGATGTGACTACGTTAGTGAATATGATATTGGGCGTTGTACCCATGAATTTGGAGAGAGCCGACGTCGATGGCAATGGACGCGTGAATGTGAGCGATGTAACCAAATTAATCAACATTATTTTAGGCATTGAGTCATGAAAATGAAGATAACCATAGCATCATTGCTGTTTGCTGCTTCAGCCTTGGGCCTGCAGGCTCAGAAGGCTACCTACTCGTTGAGGGGCGTTGAGTACACGGTCGACACGCTGTTTCATGCTTATGTGGGGCCTGGCACCACACAGACCTCTCTGCTCTTGGAGAGTGGGACCAAGCACCTTAGGGTGTTTTATTCGCGCATTGACCTGAGTGCCCCTAATGTGACACTGAAGGCGGTGAGTGGCACCGACCGCATGACCGGTAGTGAAACCGTGTCGAACATGGCCAAGCGAAAGACCGCTCCCGGCAACCGCTATTACCTGGGTGTGAACGGCGACTTCTGGATGACGAGTGGTTACACAAGCCGTGGCGTGTCCATGATAGGCACTCCCATATCCTCGAGTATGGCCGAGGGCATCATCTATCGTGGCCGCAACAATGACGGCGAGTTGCAGTTCACCATCGATGCCGACGAAGTGCCGCACATGGGCCATGTGAACTTTGGTGGCACCATTGTCAAGACCGATGGCACGTCGGCAACTATTTTTGGCGTGAATGTTGATGCCGGCAACAATCAAATAACTCTTTATAATCCCACTTATTACTCGGGTACCAATCAGACGGGCGATTGTGCCGAGGTCACGGTGCGGTATGTAAATGGCGACGATTCATTCGCATTTGGACAGCCTTGTCAGTTACAGGTGGTGGGCGCTCCCAGCACCGCTGGCGACATGGATGTGCCCACCGAGGGGCTTGTGTTGCACGGCCGTGGTTCAACTAAGGACTTCATCGCCTCGCTCCAGGATGGTGACATCCTGACCATGACCCTCGACACCAAGTTAGAGGGTGAGTCGATTAATCCTCGCGAAATCATCTCGGGGCAGCCCTGGATTGTACTCAATGGCGAGACCAATCCCAACGGTAATCCCGATGTGCATCCACGCACCGCCCTGGGCTACAGCGAAGATGGCCAGACTGTAATATTCATGGTGGTCGATGGGCGTTCGTCGTTGAGCGATGGTGTCACTACCGATGCGCTGGGCGACCTGATGCGCTATGCTGGTGCCTATATGGCGGTGAACGTCGATGGCGGTGGCTCGTCAACCCTCTACACAAGTGCGTTGGGAATCCGCAACCGCCCCAGCGACGGTACCGAGCGGGCCGACTCCAACGGCATCTTTGCCGTGTGCAACAGTCCCGACGACGATGAGGTGGCTAGCATCCGTTTCCTCGACTGGAGTCTCACCATGCCCAAGTATGGCACCTATGTGCCCAAGTTTTTCGGTTACAACCAGTATGGCATGCTTGTCGATACCAATGTGCAAGGAGTAACACTGTTGTGCCCCGAGAATTTGGGTGTCATCAAAAACGACTCGTTGCTCTTTGCCACTGGGGTGGGTAATGGTTTGCTTTCGGCTGTCTTCCAAGGCGATACCATCAGCATCCCTATGGCGGTGATTGAGCCCACCGATGGCATTCAGTTGCGCAACGACTCCATCATTACCGACACCTATCGCACCTATTCGGTTGAATTGCAGAGCACTATTCTCGACCAGGTGATGCCCATCGACCCTGCCGCTCTCACCTGGACCAGCCTCGACGAGAGCGTGGTGGTGATTGATGCCGAGACGGGCGTGCTGCAAGGTGTTGTCGACGGTCGAGCCAATGTCGTGGGCGTAGTGGGGGAGGTGAGCGATACC
>JAEEVB010000286.1 GCA_016287065.1 Muribaculaceae bacterium | reverse complement strand
CATCCACGGCAAGGCCACCACGCCCTTCCTGCTGGCCAAAGTGAAGGACTTGACCGGCGGCGACAGCCTGGCGGCCAACATCGAACTGGTGCTCAATAACGCACGCCTGGCCGCCCTCACGGCAGCCGCCCTCAAGAAAATGCACTGACGTGGGTGCGGAAGTGGCCAGCGATGGTGAAAAAATGCCTGAATCGCTGAAAAAGAAAAGATAAGACGAAAAAAAGTTTTGCAATTCAAAAAGAAATGCGTAACTTTGCACGCCATTACAAAGAATTGGCGTTTACCACCGCCACAAATATTGTAAAATTTAAAAGACAAATATAAAAATGAAAAAAGGTATTCATCCCGACAACTACCGCGAAGTGGTATTTAAGGACATGTCGAACGAAGAGATTTTCATCACTCGTTCTACAGTGAACACAAAAGAGACTATTGAAGTTGATGGCAAGACTTATCCCCTGGTTAAGCTCGAAATCACCAACACTTCGCACCCCTTCTTCACCGGCAAGCAGAAGCTCGTCGACACCGCTGGTCGTGTTGATAAGTTCTTGAGCCGTTATGGCGACCGCAAGAAGAAATAATTGCACAAGCAATTCATTTAGAACCATCATGTTAACGCCTCCTAAACAACTTGGGAGGCGTTTTCATTTTATCACCTCATTGTTTAAATTTCATTAAAAATAGGGGAGCGATGGAATAATATCGCTCACTAATCAATATATTTGCATCGCATTGCTTAGGCATTAAAATAACACGACAAATGAAAAGGATAATAACTCTCATATTGCTCGTCGTTGCTTGCGTGGGAATCGTGCAGGCCAAGGACAAGGAGGTGATTGTGACCATGCAGATCACTCCCTACCAGCGCAACAAGATACCCGCCAAGACCGACGAACTGAAACTGAAGACACTGAGGCTGAACGAGGCTTCGGTGCACCCTGGTTTTGTGGCGGCCTTACAGTCGCTGTTGCAGCGCGTGACGGCCGAAGATCTCGACCACATCACCTTCCAGCTGCAGATTGAGCCGGCGGCCGACGGTGACGGCGAGAACGACCTCATGGTGCACATCACGGGCTTCGACCTGATGCTGGAGTCTGCCGCCTCGCGCAACGAGATGATGGGCGCCTTGCAAGTGGGATACAAATATTTCATTGTCAAGCCCACTCCCTTGAACAAGGATCTGCTCAAATCGCTGCTGGTCACTCAGAAGGAGAAGATTAAGTTTGTGCGTGAATTTGAACTGGTAGCCAATCCTGTAGATGTGCTCAACACACAGATCGATGCCCGGTGGCAGCAAGGCGAACTGCTGTTGCGCCGTTGCGTGATAGCCGACGAAAACAAACTGAATGCTGATGGAAACAATTGATGAATCGAAGATACCTCCCATCCCTGAAACTGAGATGGAAGTGAACCTGCCGCCCATTCCAGGCGCTGAACCACAGCAAGCGAAGCGCGGCTCAATGAAGCTGTGGTGGCTTGTGGCCATTGCCGTTGCGGTGCTGGCGGTGGTGTTGGCGCTGGTGCTCACGAAAGGCGACAAGCAGCCTGATGCTTCCCAGGAGCGCCGCGTGGGCGTGGCTCGAACTGAAGAGCCTGACATGCGGCAGAATGTGACCGTGCGCACCTATACCGGTGCCGAGGCCGACTCGATGATGCGTGCCGAAATGGCGCACATGGACAGCATGATGAATGAGATGATGAACGACCCCTTCTTCACGGGTGGGCTGGGTGCCATGCTCGATCCCTTCCAGGACCCCACACAGCCTGAACGTGCACAGCAACAGGTTCGGCAACCCCGTCAGGTCGCTACCAACGGCGTAGTGACGCTTGCCGGCAATGTGGGGAAGCGTGGTCTGGAGATGAAACTCGACTTGCGCGACCCGCAGAACGTGTCGGGCAGCGGCTCGTGGGCCGATGGTGGCAAACTGAAGATGCTGGGCATTGGCAACGGTCGTGAACTCGACGTGAGCCTCTACGAGGGTTCGAAACTGCTGGGCACCCTCTCGGGCGAGTGGCGTGGCGGCACTTTCCGTGGCGTGTATCTCGAAGATGGCAAGCAGACGCCCTTCACCCTCATCTCACAATAACTACACGCCATCTAGAAATACTAGAGAATCCAGAAAGGCTAGCAAATATAGAGAATCTAGAGAGGCTAGAAAATCTAGAGAGGCTAGAGAGTCTAGAAACCTGATTATTTAATCATATCATTCACGATGCGACCCTCGAGTCGGGGTTGCAACTTGGCCCATTCCTTACTGTTTAGGTAGTGCTGAATGATTTGAGCGTGCTCCACGCTGTGCATGTCGCTGCCAAGCATGTCCACCAGGTTGTGTTCAAGCAGCCAGTAGGCATTTTCGCGGGCACCGCCGCCAAAGTAGCCCGCCAGCGAGAGCAGGTTCACCTGGAACTTCACGCCCATACTGTGCAGCTTCTGGTAGCGGGTGCGGCGTTGGTGGTAGTAGTAGTAGCGTTCAGGATGCGCCAGAATGGGCTTGTAACCCTTGCTGCTCAGGTCAAACATGAGTTCGTCGATGCTGATGAGCTCCTGCACAAACGAGTTCTCGAGCAGCAGGAATTTACCGGGCATGGGCACGATGCGGCCCTCGTTGTAGAGCTGGTCCCAATACTCGTCGATGCGGTACTCCGATGAGTAGTACAGTTCAATGTTAAGCCCTTCCT